>JAIKYE010000010.1 GCA_024683455.1 Bacteroidaceae bacterium | reverse complement strand
GCTGTAGGTGGTGCCGTCCAAGACCTTGGGTAAGTCATACGTGAGTTTGGCAGACTCCACAATATTGTCCATCAGACTTCTAAGAGCCTTGCACACATCTTCACTGATTTCTGTTGCAGAAATATTCAAAGGGCCTGACTCTAACTTATTATAGTCCATATATACCACCTTGTCTTTCTCTACCGCAAAGCCGCGAGTAGGTTCGAACGTTGGGCGGATAATCACCACATATTCGTGCTGAGGATAAGGGCATGGCTGGTAAACAAAGTCGTAACGCTTACGTCTGTATTCCTCGTGTAGACTGTCTCGCACATCCTCATCCTTAATCTTTTTCATCTTCTTTTTAAATGCTTCCTCCATCTTCCAGCTTTCCTTCTTGATATGCAATTGCCACTTTCGGTATTCCTCAAACTTCCCCTCATAGATAAAGGCGTTCGCACGCGCCTGAACCCTATCTTCCTCTAAATACTCATGCACGGCACCCTCAGCCACAAAGCGTGAATTACTACTTTGCGCCCATATTTTGCCGCTCATGGCGAATGCCAGGAACAGACCCAGAACAACTCTCAATGCTTGTGTACTTTTCAAAGTTTTCATACCCTTTTATTGGTTTTGCAGTTTATTCTGCCGTAAAGATACAGCTAATTATCAAAAAACAAAGAAAAAGGATGCGATTTTTTTCTCATCCCTGCAAGATTTCTCCTGCAGGGGACTTCTGTAACGGAACCACCTAAATGTCACAAAGCCACGGTCACAAAGGTACGCAAGTTATTTAATATTCGTTTATTTAATGAGATGTTAGCATTTGTTTCAGGCGAGCATTCTCTTGTCTGAGGGCATCGATTTCTGCTGTCAGGCGCTCTATGGTTTGCCGTTGTGTTTCGCGCTGCCCTAAGCGTGCGGCTGTCATACGCTCGCGGATGCCGCCCTCTGTGGTGAACTCACGGTCTTTAAGTTCTATGTACTTTGCCAAGGCTCTGTCCACTTGATGACAAAGGCAGATGGCCATATTTGCCAACTCTTCATCATTCATCTTAGCCAGCAAAGGCTGATAGTCAGACCATTGGCTATGGTTGCGGCAGAATTGATGTAGGCGGTCGAAGCGTTCGTTACGCCTGAACCATTCCGAAAGACCCTTGCGTTTCAGATAGTCTTGGTAGTCCTCAAGAAGTTCCTGATTGCTGCCACGGGCAATGCCCAATAGTTTCAGTTCCGTCTCTGTGGATGTCTGCCCGTCTGTGCTGCCTTCTGCAATGTTCTGCTTGGTGCTGCGTGCTGCCTGTACCATCTGGTCAACGGTGCGGTCGCCATAACGCGGCAAGTAACGCTGGCAGAATACCTGTGTCAGTTGGTAAAGCACATCGCTTCGTTGGTAGAATCTCAGCTCTGTGTAAACCACCGCCTTGCGCAAAACGCTGGCAGTGCCGTCTGCATAATGGTTTATGGTAGGCCGTTTGTTAGAGTCCATTGTAGGGTTGTTTATATGGTTAATCCGGTTCGTCCGGATAGTCCGGAATCTCCGGATAACCCGAAATTCCCCACAAAGGTACAAAATTATTATTTTACCGGATAGCTATGCACTATATAAAATGCCACATGCCCTCTTAAAATTAAAACTATTAACTGTTAAACTGTTAAACGAGAAATGGGAGTCGCAAGAATACTTCTTGTCACTTCTTGAATATTTTTGCAAGTTTGTTTCCTATTTTATCAATAATCGAATTACGGGTGGTAGTATCAGGGGAGCATTTTTCTGTCGATTCTTTACGCTTCTTACACCATTCCAGAATAGCATCGTAGCCATCTCCATTTGGGAATCTCATATAACATTTATGGTCTTTGTTTTTTGCCTCCATAATAATAGCTATTGCTTCTTCTTCGCGATTATTATGGAGTAAAGCCATGATATAATCTAATCTGTCGTTATTAAAGGCCATGACTTTGCTTTCGTCGGGAAAGAATGTATTGGCATCTGGATTCTCCTTGAGGAATTGAAGAATGTCAGATGCGGCTTTTCTGAAAATCCTATCCCAGATTTCCTCTAAGTCCTCTGCGGTATAACTATTTGTATCATTTACTAAGGCATCATATGTGGCAATCTTCTGAGCGCTAATGGCATCAACTCCATTACCTCTCAGGCTCATGGGCGGTTTCTTTTCATTCCTAAATATGCCTGTTATCTCCCACCACAGGTCATCAAAATAAAGCGGCTTTACTTCTAGCCATGCATCTTTTGGCTCACAATGAAACAAAATGAAAATATAGCCTTCTTTTACTTTCCAGTCAAGATAAGAACTCTGATGCCATCCATATTTCTTGGCAATATTCCTACGCGCAGCATCGTCTAGCTTCTGAAAGTCCTTTTTAGTCATGATTTCATGTTGTTTGTTTCTAGCGAACAAAGATACAAATTATTTGCTTAGAATAATGTATCCCCCCTTTAAAAATAAACTGTGAATTGTGAATGGTGTGAATGGTGCGTGCTTGTTGTCATGATTTTTCCACACCGTCAAAACACCCGTAAAATAGTGTTTTCGGGCGCTATTAATACTAGCAATTGCTGCCATTAAGGGGCGCAAAATTTTCCTAGTTAGGGAAAAAAAAATCCCTAACTAGGCAGTTTCTGCTGCCTAATTAGGGATGGTTCTCGTGTCGTGATTTTTCTTAATCAGTTGGTTGGGGCTTTACTTCACGTAGACCTTATAGGTCATGGTGATGGGCTCTTGTTCCGACATTTTTTGGGTGATAACGCAGTCGATAGTCTTCACCCAGCCGTCGGGAAGGAAGGTATATGTGGCCTCTTCGGTGTATTCCACCCTGAAGTTCCTGACCATCTCGTCGAGGGTCTGCTGAGCCTCTTTTGGCAGATTAATGCCCGCCTGTTTCAGCATATTCTGGTAGAAGGCCCTGATGTCCTCGGCCTTCATGTTCAGCGTGGCATTGGATTGTATGCTGCCGTTGGACTTTACGTGGTAGGTGCGCTTCATCTTCAGGCCGTTCTTGTCGGTGTACTCCTCCTCCGTGCCGTCGGTGATGTCCTTGCCGTTCAGGGCCAGCGGACTGATGGTGGCTCGCAGGCTTTCCAAGTCCTTCTTCTCCGTCATCTCGCTCATCAGTTTCTGGGCTGTGGAGTCGTTCTCGCCGGGGATGAAATCGCGAGCGGAGAAGTAGTCCTTCTTGTACTTCTCCTTCACCTCGTTGATGCTCAGGCTTCTCAGCACCCTACCCTCCTTGTCTGTGGCGTATTGGCAATGTTTGCCTTCCATTATCGACAGGGCGGCAGAGACCGACAAGCCCGGCGGTGTCGTCTTGTTCTCCTGGATATCCCTTACCATAATGTCCAGCACGTAGCCCTCTGCCGTCTCGTCTACCACCTTGTATTGCTGCTCTACGGACATGTTTACGGTCTCGTGCTCGAGCACCTTTATGGTGGCCTCGGTTACGTACACTTTCTTGGTGCCCTTCTGCAGGGCATGAGTGGCTGCCGCCTGTGTGCAGCTTGTAAATGTTATGAGCATCATAATGCCCATAGAAAGGATTTTCTTCATTTATCTTTTGATGTATGTGTTGTTTTCTATGACAAAATTACGTAATACGCATCAATAAGTAATATTCGCCCCCTAATTTTTAACAATTTTTCGTAGATGGGGGTGTTAAATAATCTATGGCTTGATCTTTTTTATATTGAAAGAAAGAAATAATTTTGCAGAATCGAGAAAACATTGTACTTTTGCAACAGAGAAACGTCAAAATCAAATATGGATAGCGTAGCTTACATAAGCAGTTCGAGAAAAAAGGGTGTACGCAAGATTGCAATGCTTGAGGGTAATCAGCAGGTACAAGTGACACCTAAGGACAGATTGCGTTCCGTAGAGGAGTTTATAGATAAACTGGAACAGGCTGTCCTAGAAAGGGTATGAAGGTTTACGCTGTCAAAATCCTTGATACGGTTTTGCCGACATAGATGATATTGCTGAATTTATTGTAAATGTCAGCACGCCAGAACATGCTGTCAGGTATGCTCGTGAATTACAAGCTGAAATAATGTCGTTAAGGTATCTCGCAGGTATTATTCCAGAGAGTCGTTATCGAACGGTACGTCAGTATCATCCACACGCAAAACAACTTCGAACTCGGAACAGAAAGCTAAATATCATTTTTCATACAGAAGGGAATCTTGCCATAGTTGATAAGATTCTGCCTTCCAAGATGATTATTAATTAGGCCTTCGTAACTTTATACTTCGTTCTAACTTACTTTCGCTTGACAATAAAAATAAAACGTTTTTATTTTGTATTGTTCTTGCTTCTTCGTAACTTTGCATTGGATATGGCACAAGACAACAAACAGACACAGAATCAGGTGCAGGTGCAGGCACAGCAACAGGTGCAGGTACAGACTCTTTCGCCCCAGCAGGTGATGTTGGTGCGACTGACAGAAATGCCCCTTGAAGCCCTGCAGCAGCGCATAGAGAACGAGTGTCTGGAGAACCCTTGGCTGGAGAAAGCCCCCTCCCTCGATCCCTCCCCCGAGGAGGAGGGAAGCTGGGCGGTAGAAGGTCCCCTCTCCTCGGAGAGGGTGGAAGGGGGTGAGGCTTCCTACGACTACCGCTCGGAAGATGATATACCCGACTATATGCTTCGCCCTACGTACAGCAAAAATGTGCCTGAGAATGTAGAATACGGAGACACGCTGACGTTCTACGACCAGTTGAAGGCACAGATTGCCGATTTCGACCTGACGGAGCGCGAGAAGACGCTGCTGGAGTATCTGATAGGCGAGCTGGATGGCAACGGGCTCTTGGGCAAGCCTCTCGTGCAGATAATAGACGAGGCAGAAATATACCAAGGCATAGAGACATCGGAGAAGGAGATGCAAAAGGTGCTGGGCGTGCTGCAGCAGTTCGAGCCCGCAGGTGTGGGAGCACGCTCGTTGCAGGAATGTCTGTTGCTGCAGATAAAGCGCGACGAGAAGAATCCTGCGCAGCATCTGATGCTGCAAGTGATAGAGAAGTATTACGACGACTTCCTGCACAAGCGTTGGGAGCGCATCCAGCAGCATCTGAAGCTGTCGGCCATTCAGTTGGAGGAGTTGAAGCACGAGATTAAGCGCCTGAATCCGAGGCCTGGTTCGTCGATGGGCGAAAGGAGTGTGATGATAGGTCATCAGATAACGCCCGACTTTATCGTTGATACCGACGAGGACGGCCACATCAGCATGCAACTGAATGTAGGCAATACTCCCGCCCTGATAATAAGCCCTGATGCTGAAGAGAAACTGGAGGCTTACGAGAAGCAGAAAGACCAGCAGTTGAGCAAAGCTATGCAAGAGGATATCCGCTTTACGCGCGAGTACGTGGAACGCGGCAGAATCTTTATAGACGCCCTTGCCCAGCGCCGAGAGAGTATGATCAGGACCATGAAGGCCATCATAAAACTGCAAAGGCCCTTCTTTCTGGAGGGTGACGATACGTTGCTCAAGCCCATGAAGCTGGAGGATGTAGCTCCTCTGGCGGGCTACGACATCAGTACCGTCAGCCGCGTGTGCAACAGCAAATACGTGCAGACACCCTTCGGCAT
>JAIKYE010000074.1 GCA_024683455.1 Bacteroidaceae bacterium | reverse complement strand
CCGAGGTAGTAGCCAAGCTGGCCAAGCTTCACGCCGACGGCCAGTACCCCGACCAGATGTTCTAAGACAACTGACTAAACGAACATAACAGGAGTGAGAGAGAGGATGAGCAACATCGTTTGCCACCCTCTCTTTTTCATTATGCATTGAAAATGATATGCAATGCAATTTTGCACATTACATCAGTTTCCGATACTTGCCCTTGTCTTCACCCTTTGCAATTTTCTGAGCCATACCGTCATCTACCAAGCGCTTAACTTTACTATTGATATTGTTTGCGTTACCTTCATAGCTAAAGCAGCGGTCCACATCTTCACGCGTGAAGGGGTCTGGAAGACGACGATAGCCAATCATGGTTTTCTGTCTGTGATGCTTGCCTGTGGTCTGGCTTGAAAGCAGGTCGTCATAGTATTTCTCGCCAATACCCTTGAAGTAGTATTCCTGGAAAGCCAACTGAGCCTTGGCTATAAGTAAAGCCAATTGGCGATCATGCTTGTCAGTCTTGAAGTTCGGTCCGCATTTCCACCTTCCATCAGTATCCTCCACCATATCGTGCCAATGGCGTGTCACGATAAAGGGGAGAGCAAAGTTGATGCCATGCCAGCAAGGGCGCTTAATCATGTCCTCCTCGCATTTAGAACTGTTCTCTGCGGCATCTTCCATGCGTCGGGCTGTCCACTTGTGCAGGGCATCGCTGATATCTTTGCAAGGAATTTCTCCCTTCGTATTGTCAAGCTTGAAAGCCCAGTCTTTGAGTTCACTCTCCCGCTGCCTGTCAGCCTCATCGTAATCATGGTTCTCCATCATCTCAAAGTTTGAGTCGCCCATGGGTACAAACGTAAAGCGTGAGAGCAATCCGTTGACAAAGTTGCTTACAGTAGCCAACTTTGAGAGTGCATCGTCAGTCCCCGTAAAAACCGCATTGTAGTGCACAGGGTATTCTCCTACAGGAGCAGAAGCAGACTTCAGCAAACTGCCATGAGGCTCGTTATGAAAACTCTTTAGCCAGAGACTAAATAGCGCATCCATGTATGACTTCTTAAGCTGACGCAATGTATTGTCCAACTCAGAATCAAACTGGCTCACATGTAGGTAAGTATCCTCTCCGTCTATCTCCTCATGGGCATTAACCTCAGCCTCACGTGCACCAGCCGCAGATGTTTCGGGCGGAAGGGCGCGCAGGATTCCGTTCGGACGTGGCTTCTTATTCCCCTTACCACCGCCGTTCTGATCCTTCTCCAGATTCCATGCATTAAGAGCGTTAATCTGAACCTTGTCTGCAGCCTTGATGGGTTCCATCAGAATCTTATACAAGTCAACGGCAATATGCTTGCCAGAGCCCATACGGCCTATAAGTGCCAGCAGACTGTTCATACGGCATTGCCTACCGGGAGCTGACCAGAACCTGTACCACATACGTGTACACAGATTCATACAGAAGGCACCTCCTACCAACAGGGCGGCAATGTAATGTTTACGCTTCTGGCGGTGGCAAAGAAGTTTCAGTAAGGGGAAGTGAGGGAACAGCTTCTCTATCTCTTTACCTATGCGGTCAAGCAGTTGGATAATATCGTCCTGCTCTTCCTGTCCCAGATGAGCCATAGCTGCCTTGTGAGCTTCCTGAACCATCACGCTAAACTTACGTCCCGCTACTTCCTCTATAGCCTTCTGCATATCACGCGAAGGCATCAGGTCGTTAATCTTTTCCCCCTCATTCTTACGCTTCAACTTCTGCGCAGCCTCCAGAATGCTCTCTATCTCATTTTCTCCACGTTCCACGACAATGGCCTTTACCCATGACTGCTCCATCAGCAAGGCACGCACCTTATCCGTGTCACCATCCATGAGAACCAGCAAGTCATACGCCAGTTTCATGGCCGATTTATGACGCGACCCTTCCGGAACTCCCTTAGGAAGCAAAGCATTTATGTAGTCTTTTACTTGACATCCGAAGAGAAGCATTGCATCTGTGTTCGGTACTACAGACTGAGCCAGTTTTTGGGCATCGGTCTTGTCAAAACTGTTCTCTACATGCGTGGGCTGTGTTTTGCCCTCGCGATAATCTTGACCAAATTTCTGGTCAAACTCGTTTGTTATTATATATTCCATATTATTTAATATAAGAGTTAAATAATCCATCTTCGTCAACATAGAAAATATCCTTGCGGCGGGGTGCATAGCTGATACGGCTGGCATCTATGCATGAGTCATCCACCACAGGCTTGCCAGTGGAGCCAAGAATCCCCATCAGTCCCAAATCACGAGCCAGACAAATCTGATTGTCCGCTATGTTGCCAAGCTCTGGGCGGGCTTCACAAACCAATCTTAGTCCTTCACCAGACGATGTGGCATGCGCCAACCTTACTTTCCAAGGAAAATCGGGAGTCTGAGTACGCTTATAAATCTCAATGGGAGGAACCAGAGAGTGATCAGCATCAAACATAAACAGCCCAGACAACTCCTTTATCTCAGACTGTATGCGTCGCTTGCCATCGAACTGCCTCACAGCAAAGATAAAGCACGGCAGCGTCTGCTTTAGGTTGTTCGTCCACTGCAATAGTTTCTGCTGTGGCGTCAGCGCCTTAAAGGTCTCCCCCGCCCTTGGTTTAGCCTCCTGCGTAGCACAGAACTTCTTGAATTCCGAGTTCTGCAACCACTCGTCAAGGGGGCTTCCCATACTGATGGCAGCATCCACAGCCTGTCGTGTACTGATTTTCCAATCCACTACAGGGCTGTCAACTATCTGGTTAAACACTGCGGGGGTGCAAGGTAAGCACTCACCCCAAAACTGATTCTCTTGCGTTGTAAATCTAGAATTAGTCATAGTTAAACATTATCTTTATTTGTATTGTTAATGATTTCATTGCGGTGACGTCCAATGGTCACATTCATCTGAGCCTGAGCCTGCAAGAGCTGACGCTCTATCTGTGCCGTGCATTGCAGACGAGTCAGAATTACCACCTCATGCGCATCTGTGTCTAACCACAGCTGCAACCCTTTGTTGTCATCAAAGAGCATACGTCCTTCACAACCCTCCGGCATCCTGGGCTTCTGCTTCTGTTCCGCCTCGGTTAGGAACAGAAACTGCTCATGCAGTGCTGCTACAGGGTCAGCGCAGTCCTTTGCATCCACATTCAGGTGCAGACTGTAGCTGGATTCCTTTTCCCCTTCGTTTTTATAAAACGACGAGCCACCCAGTTGCTTAAGCATGCTTCTGTTGCTTGGTTTACTACCCATGGGAATGAATTCGGCATAGCCGTTGTCCCACTTGTTCAATTTGCCCCTCAAAGTCTCCTGCGGCTTTGTCTTGGGGCGACTTAAAAACTTTTCATCTGCCATAACTTTATAAAGAAAAATTTTTTGTTGTCACAAAGGTATGGCGTTAATTTAGGTTTGGACAAAATAAAAAATAGGATTAAAACCACCAACGATTTTAATCCTATTTAGGTCTATTTAAGTCTATTATTTTATGCTATTCCCGCCCCATTTTTTTAATTTCCTTTCTATTTCTTCTCGTATTTGAGCCAACTCTTTTTCTGGAATTGGTTTGCCGTCATCTTGGTGATTGTTTATCTTGTAATGCTTATCCCTAGCAGTGGAGTAAGATGTTTTCTTAACACTCTTGAATCTGTTAAGAACGCTTTGCATTGGTGGTTCTTCTTTCATCCATTTCAAAGCAGCCAATATGATGGCAAAGGCGATTTTTCCTGTTTTACCGTCAAGCATCTCCTTCAGAACGTCCATAAAACCATGGGGAGCATCATCTCTTATGAATTCTTCAAAATCAGGGGCCTTTGCTCTGCCCTTTTTTCTCGAAGGAGAAGGTTGTGATGAGGGCTTTGTGTCGAATTTGTCGAAATTTTCTTCATATGGTATTAGCGCCGTAACTTTAAATGAAGCCATCAGCGTATTTCGAAATGATGTTGCTTTTGCATTGGCGTTTAATCTGTCAATAAGAGGGCACAGTTGTTCTTCGTCCGTCTCGTAGGTCATTCGCCACCAGCGTGCACTCTGATTGGGAGATATAATAAGCAAATACTCCATTAAGTCGCTCACAATGCTTTGTTCTAAGGCCACAGGATCATCTATCCACACCACGTTTAGTGCAAAAATATCATCTCTTGCTGAGCACACTACTTCGGGCACACTTCCGGACGACTCTGTATGAAGGTGAATGGTATATTGGCCAGAAGAAGGTAGTTCTTGGCTTCCGTTATATTTTAATATTTTATTGAAGATATAAACTTTCTGAATCTTCTCATGGCGGTTGCCTAAGCGAGCATGGTCGTGCCAAAGTATCTTAATAAAATCCATCCATTGTAACTGAGCACCCAATTCACAGAGTTCGGACACCTGTTTTGTTTCTACATTGTCCCATACCTCACCCTCACCATTGCTTTCACAGGAAATGTTTTTATCATTTAATGCGGATATCCTATCTTCAACAGCTACCACAGGAAAGTTGTGAGTTTCAATACTCATTGATTTACCCCTTAAAATGGTTAATATCTGTGTACCTATATGAACTCCTATCTTATTGCCATGTTTGATAATCTTATAAGGCGGCTGAAGTGGAATGTAATTAGTACTAATATTATTATCCATATTTTTAACCTTAAAATCAACTACAAAAATATATAAAAAATAGTATAATGACAAGAATAAAAGATATATTCAACATTCTGACAAAAAAAACTCTGTCTATCACATTCGACAGACAGAGCCCTGTTGGATATTATGCAAATAAATATAATGTAAAATCCATTTAATAAAAAATCATTTTGCTATCATTTTCTTTCCATTTTGGATAAATATTTCTTCATGAGGACTTTCCGTCTCTATTCCTTTCAATGTGTATTTTTTTTCTTTTATTGCATTATTTCTGACATCTACAACTGCATCAATATTATTTTTGTTACTTGAAATATCATTATAAACCTTAACATAACCATTGTTCACTATATAAAATGATGGTTCGTATCTTCTTGAGGCAGAGATTACACTACGGTCTTTAACAAAAATAGAGAAATCAGAGCCTTCGCTGAAGTTGTTGTCAAAAACAGATATTATTGCATCAC
The DNA here is from genome assembly GCA_024683455.1 of Bacteroidaceae bacterium. Taxonomy (GTDB): domain Bacteria; phylum Bacteroidota; class Bacteroidia; order Bacteroidales; family Bacteroidaceae; genus Physcousia. The sequence continues at coordinate 4,069 of JAIKYE010000074.1, read as the reverse complement.
TACGCACACTTACCAAGCATAGTTGTTTTCCGTTTATTGTGAATGCGCACAAACCGTATGGATAAGCATAAAATACCATATTCTTTGAAATTGTATAACTGCTTGTTGAACCTGATATATTTTGAGAATGCAGGATCTCTACATAATCTCCATGAGATGATGTATAACCTACAAAATTTGAATTCACATAAAGGTATATCAAATTAGATTTTACGTGGTCACCATATACAGATGAATAAACACTATTGAAAGTTGCATAACATAACACATCTTCCCAGCTTAATGTCTGGTATATTTTACCCTCACCTAAATACTGAGTAAGATTCTGAGAATTGCAATATAGAGAGGAAGAAAATACTGCAGCTAAAATTAACAATAAATTTCTCATAATAAAAATAGACTTTTATATGCCATCGTCATTCGGCTCTATGTCATAAATAATGTAAAAAGAACTATTTAGGTTCAATTGCGATAACAATTATTTTTGCTCTATGAAGTAAGTGGAAAGTGCCTTTGGATGGCTTGTTGTTTTTATAAGTATCACCCCACTCACAGCTTATATTAGTGTAAACAGTCTTCTCATCATCAAAGTCGGTGTCATATTCAATTGATTTCTTATGCTCAACTCCCCAAAAAGAAGAGAAATAGTCTTCCAGCTCCTTCGAAATCTCATCTACGCCTTTACTCCAATCGTAGTCTTTTCCCAGCATTATTCCACCTATCTTTACAAGTTTTCGATTATACTTATTAACTATAATGTTTGCATCTGACACACTTCTGCCGATTCTTATATTTCTCAAGACAAATGTAGAAACCAAGCCTCCATCCCATACTTCCTCATGTTCTCTCTTCGTAACATTGTCTTTAAAAGCTATAATCACGTCAGATTCACTACAGTTTCCCCAGTTAAGGTCATTGATAATTCTTTCAATACTTATCGGATTCTGCGAAGAAGCAGGAGCCGATAAACAAAACGTAAATAACAGAAATATAATTCTTCTCATTGTTGCAAGAGGGTTCTTATATGCCATAACCCTTCGGCTCTAATTATTTATATAATTCTATTGACTTTTTTACAGCGTCTATAGCGGTCTGAATAGGACATTCAAAAACTTCTTGTGCTTTGCGTTTTTCACCACTATAGATATAATTCTCAACAGTTTTATATTGTTGAAGAAGACGATGCGCTTCACGTTCTACTTTGCCAACATTTCTCTCTAAGGGCCAAGACTTTATTGTTCTCCACCCAGTACGTCCAGCGTAACCACCTTCACTATTCAAACGATATTCTCTGTCACTTAAGGATTCTTTGTTAGATTTATTTTTTTCATCTGTCACCCCTACCTTGCAGTATTTGCCACTTATAGCTACATAAACAATACCTCCACCGCTCTCGCGTCTTTGATATGTCATATAAGCAGGTTTACATACAATACAATGACCAGAACGGTCTTTTAATCTATGCCCATATTGACAACTATTGATTACAAACTGACAACCAGCGGCTTTTGCTTTGTCATGATATACCGTTACTGATTCACCTCTGGCATCATAAAAATCAGAAGGACTTAGATTGTATTTCTTAAGAAAATCTTTCTCTTCTTTTGTTAAGATACTGATAATATCCATAATGGTATTTATTTTGGTTAATACATTTTTATGCTGCACCAACCATAAAGAAAAGGCGCAGGTCTTACCATACGCCTAAGAGGTTCACCACAAACCCACATACCAATATGAGAAGCCTACGCCTATGAGGAGCGGCTCTTTTGGTATGTTGTTTGCTCTCTATTCTTCGAGTGGTGATTTCTTAGGCAATCGAGCAATATGATTTGCATCTTAGATGCGTTGCAAATTTAGGAAAAATAATAATATGTGAGAAAGATATCTGAAAAAAAGTTTGTATCAAGCACAATTTTTTTGAAAGTGTTCACCGTGATATACTATCAGCCGTATTCACAATATTGCAAAATTGCATTGCATTTTGTTTTTTGAAAAGTAAGGGAAACTGAAAGAAATAATAAGGGTAAATAAATATGATATAATTTATTAATATATAACATATTACATCATTTATATTGTCTATTGTTCCATTTCTTCATCTTCATGTAGTGCATTTGCAATGCAATAATGCAATTTCTCTCTTCATCCCCTCGCTCTGAAGAAAGAAACGCATTGGGGCAGACAACCCTCTCCCAGCCTGCTTCCTTTAGGCAAGCCGTTTACTTCCTTTAAGCGGGCTTTCAGCTACGGGTAAGCCCGCAGGTGACGATTTTTATGGACAGGAATGGAATTATAGTTTTTCTTTAATTATTTTTGCAGAAATCCTTGCATATCTGAGAAATATGTTGTACCTTTGTAGTGTAATTCAAGAGGGGTTACAACGGGAGCGGCCACCCGTAAAAGATGGTCGGACTAAGAACACTTTAATAATACTTTTTGCTATGGCAAACGAAAGAATTGCTATGGGGATTAATCTCCGAAAGAACAAGAACACCGCAAGCTCTGCTTACGGCAAGTACTACCCTGAGGTGGACACTCAGAAGACACTCTCGCTGCGCGGATTTGCTCAGCACATGGCAGACCACGGCAGTATCTACACACGCGATGTGGTGGAGGGCGTGCTGCTGAAAATCACGGACTGCCTGCCCGAGCTGGTGGCACAGGGCGTACCCGTGCAACTGGGAAATCTGGGAACCTTCTACCCTACTGCCGAGGTGGAGAAAAACGGTGCCGTGCTGAGCATCGCGGCTATGGACGGGCTGAACCCCAACGAGGTGGTGAAGGCTATTCACATCCGTTTCCTGCCCGACAGCACGAAGCTGGACAATCTGTGCGGCCCTCAGTTCAAACACCGTTGCACACTGGAGCTGCGCAACATCGTGGACACCATGGAGGTGACGGTGGACGGCAAGAAGAGGAAGGTGCAGACGCTCAAGCCCATTGCCACGGCGGTGGCTGAATGCAAGGCTGGCCAAGACGGCGGCGGCAGCACGAACACTCCTGCCCAAGGCGGAGGAAACACTGGCGGCGGTGGCAACTCAGGCGGCAGCGGCGACTCCGACGAGTAAAAGAAAATCCCGTACTTCCGAAATATGTGAGGTACGGGATTTCTTTATAGTCTTCTGTTTCTTACTTCTTGCACTTCTTTATCTTACTGGCTTTGACACCTTCGAAGGTCATCTTCACGGGACGGATGGTACCGTCGGCATTGAACTCAAGCTTGTCTATGCAGGTAACGCGGTGGTTTCCGTCCGTCTCGTCGAGCGGGCGACGATGATAGATGATATAGTATTCATCCTTTCCGGGCACCTGTATAACGCTGTGATGACCTGCTCCGCGGGCTATAGTCTCGTCGCGCTCCAGAATCTTGCCGATGCGCTGGAAGGGACCGAAGGGGCTGTCGGCTATGGCGTAAGCCACGCAGTAGTCGGGGCCTGTCCATCCGCCCTCGCTCCACATAAAGTAGTACTTTCCGTTGCGCTTGAGCATGAAGGGGCCCTCCACGTATGTCTCGCTGGGCGTCACCTCGTGGAACTTCTGTCCGTCCTCCCAAGGTACGATGCTGAGAAGGTCGGGGCTGAGCTTGCATACGTTGCAGTGGCGCCATCCGCCGTAGAACATATAGAACTGCCCGTCGTCATCGCGAAAGACAAACTGGTCTATGGGCTGTGCTCCGTTTATGATTTCATTGATAAGGGGCTTGCCCAAGGCATCCACATAGGGACCTTCTGGCTTGTCGGAAACCGCCACGCCGATACCGCCAACCTCACCCTCGTGCACGTCGTTGCCGCCAAAGAAGAGGTAGAACTTGTCGTTGGCCTCTATGATGGCAGGTGCCCACAAGGCCATGCGCAGCCAAGGGATATTCTTCTGCTCGAGGACACGCTCGTGCTTTGTCCAATTGACAAGGTCTGTGCTGCTGAATGCATCGAAATGCAACTGCTGCTCGTAAGGCGCGCTATAAGTGGGGAAAATCCAGTACTTGCCACCGAGAACAGCTCCCTCGGGGTCGGCATACCAACCCTCTGCTATGGGATTTCCGCTGGTCTTTTTCTTTCTTGCCTCA
>JAIKYE010000105.1 GCA_024683455.1 Bacteroidaceae bacterium | reverse complement strand
GCCCTGAAAGGCGAGGAACTGGAGAATGTACGCCAGATGCTCACCGATATGGACTTCTGCCTGCGCTATTTTCAGGACCATCCCGACGCTGACCAATCCGATATCATCCATCGTTGTGCCGCAGCACGCGACTCATTGTTGCGTTTGCAGTATCATTCTCAGGATAATCTTTCGGAGCCCGCCCCACTTGAGGAAAGTGCTTTGGAGCAGAAAGACAGCGGAATTATGTCACTCCCCCTTTGGGGGAGCTGGGTGGGGGCTTTTGTTGTATTTTTGGCATTGGCAATTCTGATTGCCGCCCTCGTGATAATCTTCCGCCGCCGCAATAAACCAATGGCTGAGCCCCAACCTATCTTCAACGAGATTATCAGCCGCATGGAACAACTGGCCGACGGCGGACAACAACCCTCGGCAGAGGAATGGGAACAGCTTCACGCCTTTGTGCGCGACCGCTACCCTCTCCTACTCCGCAATCTAGAGAAGCAGAACCTCTCGCGTAGCGAAATACAGATGTGCCTGCTCTCTGCCGTAGATATGCGCCAGAAACAAGTGGCAACGCTGCTGAACATCAGTCCGCAGAACCTCCGCAACCAGCGCCTCCGCCTCCTCAGCCGCATCAAGGGCCAACCCTGCGACAGCGTTTCGGACTTCATCGCTTGGCTCAAGGAGTTCCAAGGCTAAAAACATTCGTTATAATATAAAGAAATCCCCTTTCCTGTAGAGAAAAACATTTAAATACGTGAAGTAAAAACTATTTTCAAAGCTTGAAAATAATTTTATAAGCAATAAAAAGAGTTTTATCCATAGGACAAGACTCTTTTGTTTTTTATTAAATCTTGATTTATTTCTCTGCCAATTTCTTGCACCACTTGCCGCCTAACATGCAGTAGAGGCCGAGGAGGACGAAGGGAACGCTGAGCAACTGCCCCATATTAAAGAGCATGCCGTTCTCGAAAGCTTCCTGATTCTCCTTGGTGTACTCGATAAAGATGCGGCTGGTGAAGATGAGGAAAAGGCACAGGCCGAAGTAGAAACCTGAACCCACCTGTGGGAAACGGTTGTCTGCTGATGGCTGCATGGATTTTCTGTAAATCCACCACCCTACGAAGAAGAAGCAAGCGTAGCACAGTGCCTCGTATAGTTGTCCCGGGTGACGTGGAACCATATCCACGCGCTCGAAGATGAAGGCCCAAGGTACATCCGTAGGACGGCCGATAATCTCTGAATTCATCAGATTGCCCATACGAATGGCGCAAGCGCAGATGGGCGTTACAATGGCTACATTATCAAGCACATGCATGATGTTGAGCTTCATATTGCGGGCATAGAGCCAAAGGGCAAACATCAGCCCCCACGTGCCGCCATGACTGGCAAGACCCTCGTAGCCGGTAAACTTCCAACTGCCATCAGGAAGATGACGGATAGGTAGCACCATCTCTATAGGGTGAGAGAGGAAATATCCAGGCTCGTAGAAGAGGCAGTGTCCCAGTCGGGCACCAATGAGAATGCCCAGGAAGCAGTACATGAACATAGGTTCGAACTTCTCCTCGGAAATCTTCTGCTGACGATACAGGCGATGCATCAGCCAATAGACAGCCAGCAGACCTACGCACCAGCAGAGCGAGTACCAGCGGATGGCGAAGAAGCCTAAATCCAAGGCTACTACATCGGGGTTCCAGTTTATGAACAATGCGTAATTCATAAAAAATTATAATTTAGCACTCACCCAAAGGGGTGAGCGGGGAGGGGGCTATACATTAAACCTGAAGTGCATGATGTCGCCGTCCTGAACGACGTATTCCTTGCCTTCCACACCCATCTTTCCTGCTTCGCGGACAGCAGCTTCGGAACCGTACTTGATGTAGTCCTCGTACTTGATAACCTCAGCACGGATAAAGCCCTTCTCGAAGTCGGTATGGATAACGCCTGCACACTGGGGAGCCTTCCACCCCTTGCGGAAAGTCCAGGCTTTGACCTCCATCTCGCCAGCAGTGATGAATGTCTGTAGGGTAAGCAGATGGTAGATAGCCTTTATAAGGCGATTACAGCCGCTCTCAGAGAGTCCCATGTCCTCGAGGAACATCTGCTTCTCCTCGTAGGATTCAAGCTCTGCAATGTCGGCTTCTGTCTGTGCGCTGATAATCAGCATCTCGGCATCCTCGCCCTCGATGGCTTTCTTTACGGCTTCTGTATAGTTGTTTCCTGTGGAGGCGCTGGCATCGTCAACGTTGCAAACATACAGCACGGGTTTCGTGGTCAGCAGGAAGAGGCTCTTGGCGGCAGCATTCTCGTCTTCTGTCTCGAAGGTAACGGTACGTGCGCTCTTGCCTTGCAGCAAAGCATCATGATAGGCCTCCAACACTTGCAGTTCTATCTTTGCCTGCTTGTCGCCCCCTACCCTTGCAGCTTTCTCAACTTTCTTGATACGAGCCTCTACAGTCTCCAAATCCTTCAACTGCAACTCGGTATCGATAATCTCCTTGTCACGAACAGGATCTACAGAACCGTCAACGTGTACAATATTACCATTATCGAAGCAACGCAGCACGTGAATGATAGCATCGCACTCGCGGATATTGGCCAGGAACTGGTTGCCCAGACCTTCGCCTTTGCTGGCTCCCTTAACAAGTCCGGCAATGTCCACAATGTCGCAAACTGCGGGCACAATACGGCCTGGATGAACCAACTCGGCCAGTTTGGTGAGTCTCTCATCGGGCACGCTTACCTGTCCCAACTGGGCATCTATTGTACAAAAGGGGAAGTTAGCTGCCTGAGCCTTAGCGCTACTCAGACAGTTGAAAAGTGTTGACTTGCCTACGTTGGGCAATCCTACTATACCTGCTTTCATCTTATTCCAAATCTTAAATTGGGTGCAAAATTACCGCTTTAATTTTACATAACCAAATTTTCTGTATTTCTTTCCCCCTTTGGGGGAATTGGCAGAGGGGTCTTAATGGGCCTCCAACCAGTTACTACCCCACCCCGTGTCAGCTATAAGAGGCACACGCATCTGGCAGGCTGCCTGCATCTCTTCTACTACTATCTTTTGCAGACGTTCTTTCTCCTCAGGAACGACGGTGAAGCAAAGTTCGTCGTGTACCTGCAGAATCATCTTAGAGCGGAGTTTCTCTTCCTTCATGCGCTGGTAAACGCGAATCATCGCTATCTTTATGATGTCGGCCGCACTTCCCTGAATGGGTGAGTTGATGGCGTTACGTTCTGCATTTCCTCGCACATTGGCATTATTAGAATTGATATCGGGCAGATAGCAGCGCCTCTTGAAGATAGTCTCTGTATAGCCCTTATCGCGCGCCATAGCGATACTCTTCTCCATATATTCCTTAACACCTGGATAGGTTTGGAAGTAGCCGTCAATCAGCTCCTTAGCTTCTGTTCTGGAGACGTCCATACGTTCTGCCAAGCCAAAGGCTGAGATACCGTAGATGATACCAAAGTTGGCTGTCTTAGCCTTGCGACGTTCATCGCTGGATACTTCTTCTAAGCTCTTATGATATATCTTCGCAGCTGTAGCTGCATGAATATCCTGCCCTGCATTAAAGGCTTCTATCAGGTTCTCATCTCCACTTAGGTGAGCCATAATACGTAGTTCTATCTGGCTGTAGTCGGCACAGAAGAACTCCTGCCCTACCTCAGGTATGAAGGCTTTCCTGACTTCCTTTCCCTGTTCGTCTCTGACAGGAATATTCTGCAGGTTGGGATTCGAGGAAGAAAGACGTCCTGTTGTGGTTACCGTCTGGTTGAACGATGTATGGATGTGCCCCGTATCAGGATTTATCAATTGGGGCAGTGCGTCTATGTATGTACTGAGAAGTTTCTTTAATCCTCTGTATTCCAGAATCTTACCAACAATAGGGCTCTTGCTCTTCAGGCTTATCAGAATCTCTTCGGTGGTAGCATACTGCCCCGTTTTTGTCTTCTTGGGCTTATTGGTAATCTTCATCTGGTCGAAGAGGATTTCACCCACTTGTTTAGGACTGGCAATATTAAAATGTACACCTGCCAACTGGTAGATTTCTTCCTCTATGCGCTGCATCTCCTGAGAATACAGGATTGAGGTTTCCTTCAGTCCCTTGGTATCTATGCACACACCGTTGCGTTCCATATAAGCCAGGACAGGCATCAGTGGCATTTCTATTTGCCAGAAGAGATCCGTCAGGCCTTCCTTCTCCAGTTCTGGAGCGAATAAGTTCTTCAGTCTCAGCGTGATATCCGCATCCTCGCAGGCATAGGCATATACTTCCTCAGGACTCAGATCTGCCATAGACTTCTGTTTCTTTCCTGTTCCGATAAGTTCGTCAATATGGATGGTCTGATAGTGCAGATACGCTTCTGCCAGATAGTCCATTCCGTGTCGCATCTCAGGGTGGAGTAGGTAGTGTGCAATCATGGTGTCGAACATGCGTCCTTGCAGCTCTATTCCGTGATTCAGAAGAACTTGGAGGTCGTATTTCAGATTTTGTCCAATCTTCAATGTATCAGGATTTTCATAGATAGGACGAAGAGATTCAATAGCTTCCGTGTTCTCGTAAACTGGGACGTACCAGCCTTGGCATTCTTTAATGCTGAAACTAACGCCCACCAGACGTGCCTTGATGGGATCTGTACCTGTGGTTTCTGTGTCGAGACAAATCTCTTTTTCTTTCTGCAGGATAGCCACCAAATTCTTTATTTTCTCAGGAGTGTCAACAAGTTGATAATCAGCAGTATCTTTGTTGTATCTAAGCATGCCGTTATCTACTTCATTCTCATTAGAAAATAGGGTAGCTTCTGCTTCTTCGCTATCCCCGAATCCGCAGAACAGATCACCCTGGATGGCATTTCCCTTCTTCTCAGGCTTAGAAGCTGGAGGTGGAGTAGGGGATGTTATCTTCTTACGCATGAGGGTGCGGAACTCCAACTCCTCGAAGATCTTCTGCAAGGCTTCCTGATTGGGTTCCTCCATCTTAAGCAATTCCATATCTAACTGAATGGGAACGTCAGTCTTGATGGTCGCCAGCCACTTGCTGGTCTTAATTTGTTCTATGTTATTCTCTACCTTTTCCTTTAGGGCACCCTTCAGCTTGTCTGTATTCTGTATTAGGTTCTCTATGCTGCCAAAGTCCTGAACCAACTTAGATGCTGTCTTTTCTCCTACACCAGGGCAACCAGGGATGTTGTCCACGGCATCGCCCATAAGTCCTAGAATATCAATTACTTGGGTAGGGGAGGAAATGCCCCATTTCTGGCTCACTTCAGCTGGGCCAAGAATCTCTTCGGCACTCTTTCCGACGGCTGGACGGTACATCTTTACGTGCTCTGTTACCAACTGTCCGTAATCCTTATCGGGTGTCATCATAAAGGTTTCTATCCCTTGCTTGTCAGCCTGATGAGCAAGGGTTCCTATTACATCATCAGCCTCATATCCAGGCTCTTCTAAAACAGGAATATTATAGGCTTCCAGCAACCTTTTTATAATAGGTACGGCAAAGCGGATAGCTTCTGGAGTTTCCTCTCGTTGTGCTTTATATTCGGGGTAGGCTTCGTGCCGGAATGTTCCTCCTGCAGGATCAAAGGCCACACCAAGATGAGTAGGTTGTTCCTTCTGTATAACTTCTTCCAAGGTGTTTACAAAGCCAAGGATGGCTGATGTGTTTTCTCCCTTGGAGTTGATTCTTGGGTTCTTTAAAAAGGCATAATAAGCCCTGTAGATGAGGGCGTAAGCATCTAAAAGATAGAGTTTGGGCATACATTATTGAATTTTATTCGGTAAAATTATGTAAAAAAAGTGAAATGGTCGTCATTTTTATGTATTTTTGCACCTCAAAAGTGTATTAAATGAATTCGCTGGAGGAATTACAAAAACCTGTTGCTGACGTTTTAGAAGAATACAAACAGCAATTTGAAGAGACGCTCCGTTCTGACAACCCACTGCTTCAGCAGGCTGTAAATCACCTGTTACAGAAGAGGGGAAAGTTGGTCAGACCGACCTTGGTTTTCCTTTCTGCCCGTCTTTTCGGCACAATAAGCCAAAGCGTTTTTGATGTTGCCTTAGCACTGGAATTATTACATACAGCCAGTTTGATACACGATGACGTAGTAGATGAGAGTGACAGACGCAGGGGACAGGCTTCTGTTAATGCCTTGATGACAAATCAGATTGCCGTTCTGGTAGGAGACTTTCTCTTGAGTAGGGCACTTCACCATGCAGCCCAAACGGGTGATGCTAAGGTTGTGGATGTGGTTGCAAACCTTGGTCAGTTATTAGCTGATGGAGAACTTTTGCAACTTGCCAATCTTGATGAAGAGAAGTTGGATGAGTCATCTTACTATATGGTTATTCGTAAGAAGACTGCCAGTCTTTTTGCAGTTGCTGCACAGTTGGGCGTGCTAACTTCTGGAGGTTCGGAAGAAGATGCAGAGCGCATGAGAAGGTTTGGTCATCTGGTTGGAACGTGTTTCCAGCTGAAAGACGACATCTTTGATTATGATACGAAGAATGATGTTGGAAAGCCCGCGGGAAATGACATGAAAGAGGGTAAATTAACACTCCCCGTAATACATGTCGTTAATAAGACTAATAACGAGGAAATGCTCTCTAAAGCGCTAAAAGTTAGGCGTGGAGAAGCATCTCAGCAGGAAATAGATGAACTCGTTGGTTTTACTATCGAAAATGGCGGAATAGAGTATGCCTACTGGGCTATGAAGGAGTTCCGCATGATGGCAGACGGATTGATAGACGAAAGCAGGGATCCTGCTGTCGCCGAATCCCTGCATTCACTTGTTAGCTTCGTGGCAGAACGCCAGTATTAATTATTTTCCAACATTTGGAAGAGTTTATCCAGTTTGGGAGCCATAATAATCTCTGTACGCCTGTTTTTGGACTTTCCTTCTGTACTTTCGTTGCTTGCAACAGGCTTGAATTCGCCCCTTCCACAGGGCTGAATCTGCAAGGGATTAACAGCGTATGTTTCTGTTAGAATTCTTACGACACTAGTAGCGCGTATTACGCTCAAATCCCAGTTGTCCTGATAGACTGCGGTCTTGATAGGTACATTATCGGTATGTCCCTCAATCATCACTTCTATTTCCGTTTGCTTATTTAGTACATCGGCGAGTTTTCCTAATGCCTCTCGACCTTGTTC
>JAIKYE010000078.1 GCA_024683455.1 Bacteroidaceae bacterium | reverse complement strand
TAGAAATAGAAGGGCAGGCTGGGAGCACCGGCGGCAATCTCCTCGCAGTACTTCACCAGTTCCTCTATGCGGCTGATCTTGGGGAATGGAGGTGCCATGGCACCAATGCCCCAAGCGCCAATCTTCTGGGCATGCTCAGCAAGCTTCCGACTCTCGCGAACACAGCAACTTCCCACATGTACGATTACCTTAAATCCCTCTGGTGCAGCCTTTACCCATTCTTCGGCCAACAACATACGCTCCTCAGGGGTAAGCATATAGCCTTCACCGCTGGAGCCGTTGATAAATACACCCTTCAGCCCGTTCTTCTGCAGCATAGCGGCATAGGCTGGTATAGGTTTCAAGTTCACATCTCCGTTCTCGTCAAAGGGCGTAAACGGAGCATCAATAAGACCAATTATCTTCTCCATAACTATTTGTAACGTTTATCTATCACGCTCCAATCTACAATCTGCCACAGCGCAGCTAAGTGGTCGGGACGACGGTTTTGATAGTCCAGGTAGTAGGCGTGCTCCCACACATCGAAGGTCAGCAGCGGCTTTAAACCTTTCTGCACAGGGTTTGCGGCATTCGTCTCCTGAGAAATCACGAGTTTGCCGTCCTTGTCTGCCGAAAGCCATACCCAGCCAGAGCCAAACAGCGTGGCTCCACTCTTCGTGAATGCCTCCTTAAATGCCTCGAACGACCCGAAATCACGTGCAATAGCATCAGCAAGTTTTCCTGTAGGAGCATTGTCGGCCTTGGGCGCACAGAACTGTCCAAAGTATAGCTCATGGTTCAATATCTGCCCTGCATTATTCAGGATGCCACCAGAAGCTTTGCATACAATATCTTCCAACGTAGCCTCTTCGAACAAGCTTCCAGGCAGTAGGGCATTAAGATTATTAACATAAGCCGCTAAATGTTTCCCATGGTGGAACCCGATAGTTTCGCGGCTGATTACCGGTTCCAATGCATCTGTCGCATACGGCAGTGCCATTAATTCGAACTTTTTCATATCTCAGTGTTCAATAATCAACGTTCAATAATTCTCTGCTTTAATCTGGAAATAGCTCTGCGGATGGTTGCAGGTAGGACATACCTCAGGCGCTTTCTTTCCAATCACGATATGACCGCAGTTAGCGCACTGCCAGATAACATCACCCTCTCGAGAAAATACCAAGCCTTCCTTTACATTTTGCAACAGTTTACGATAGCGCTCCTCGTGGTGTTTCTCCACAGCGCCCACCAACTCAAATTTTTCGGCAATCTCGTCAAAGCCCTCCTCGCGAGCTTCCTTGGCCATACGCGCATACATGTCTGTCCACTCGAAGTTCTCTCCGTTTGCTGCATCAGCCAGATTCGTGGCGGTATCGCTTACACTTCCGCCATTCAAATACTTATACCAGAGTTTGGCATGTTCCTTCTCGTTGGCCGCCGTTTCCTCAAAGATTGAGGCAATCTGTACATAGCCGTCTTTCTTAGCCTTACTTGCAAAATATGTGTATTTGTTTCTTGCCATACTTTCACCAGCAAAAGCCTCCTTGAGGTTTTGCTCGGTCTTTGTTCCTTTCAGTTCTTTCATTGTTGTTAATTTTATTTGGTTAATATTCTCTTCGGCTTGGAGAATGTCTCTCGGTTATAGACTTTAAAAAGAGAATTCCGAACAGCCGTTATGTCGCAAATCATAGCATACAGATGCAAGAACGAACTTATCTGTTATGTTGTTTTACTGATATTTCAAATGCAAAAATATGACTTTTATTTTATATAAACAAAAAAAGACATCTATGATTTTTCATAAATGCCTTTTCGTGGACCAGCCAGGGCTTGAACCTGGGACCTCCAGATTATGAGTCTGTTGCTCTAACCAACTGAGCTACAAGTCCAATAAACCATAAACTTGGTTTGCGGGTGCAAAAGTAGAGATTTCTACTGAATTATCCAAATGTGAAGCGGAAAAATTTGGTCAGCAAAGTATATTTACCTAATTTTGCAGCCTGTAATGGAGAATCAGTACGTAGCTACCATAGGTTTTTTTGATGGGGTCCATCTTGGGCACCGATGTCTGATAGGGCAGGTATGTAAACTTGCTGATGATTTGCAGTGTCCATCAATGCTTATTACGTTTAATCAGCATCCCCGTCAGGTGCTACAAACCGACTATATTCCTCAGCTACTCTCAACCCTTGAGGAAAAAAAGGTTTTGTTGTCTTCAACAAGTGCCGACCTTATTGAGGTTTTGCCCTTTACCATGGAGATGAGTAAACTTACCGCTCGTCAATTTATGTCGCATGTCCTAAGTGCTCAGTTGCATGTAAAGACTTTGGTAATTGGCTATGACCATCATTTCGGATATGGAGGTGGTACCTTTGCGGAGTATGTAGAGTGGGGTAAGCAGACTGGTATTGACGTGGTATTAGCTCACGAGTTGGAGGGCGAGAAGGTGAGCAGTAGCGTTATCCGTCGGCATTTGCAAGTTGGCGAGATAAAGCAGGCTAACCGACTGTTAGGTTACGAATATAGTATTCAAGGAAAGGTTGTAAGTGGTCATCAAGTGGGCCGGAACATAGGATTTCCTACAGCCAATATAGAGGTGCCAAATGATAAACTTCTCCCTGCCTGTGGTGTTTACGCTATAAAAGCTGAAGTTGATGAGGCTTTTTATAATGGCATGCTGTGTATAGGGCACCGACCCACGCTGAACAATGGAAATGAGTTGTCGGTAGAGGCCAACCTGTTTGAATTCAGTGGTGATTTGTATGGCAAGAGAGTGAAAGTAAACATCGTGGAGCGTTTGCGTGACGAGAAACCCTTTTCCTCTCTTCAAGCTCTACAGAAGCAACTGGAGCAAGATGCACTCCAAGCAAAGAAAATTCTCCTTTCTATGGTATGACTAATGCCGAATTTATAGCTCTGCACAAAACAGATGATGTACGTAAACTGGCCCTTAAAAAAGCGCCGGAGGGCGTTGATTTGACCTTCTGTCTTCAACAGATTGAGGGGTGGCAGTTGGCGCGTAAGAAAATCCCGCACTGGGCCGAAACGGATGGATTACTCTTTCCGCCACATCTTTCCATGGAGCAGTGCAGTAGTGAGAAAACGGCACTTTACAAAAAGCAGCTTGTATGCCGTCTTTTACGCGAGGAAATGAGGCAGATGGCGGATTTGACGGGAGGCTTTGGCATAGATTTCAGCTACCTGGCGCCCTTGTTTGAAAAGGCTGTTTATATAGAGAGGCAAGAACAACTTTGTCAGATAGCTTTACACAACTTTAATCTTCTGGGGCTATCGCATGTTGTAGTCAAAAATGCACAAGCCGAGGATGAACTTCCAGCTATAGGAAATGTGTCCCTTATCTATGCCGATCCTGCTCGTAGAGACAATGTTGGCAGAAAGGCTGTCTTGTTGGAAGATTGTCAACCTAACGTTGTCAGTCTGCAAGAAGTATTGCTGGAGCATTCCCAGGTAGTAATGCTGAAACTTTCACCTATGTTGGATATACAGCAGGCGTTACGCCAACTAAAGAATGTTCGTGAGGTGCATGTGGTAAGCGTGGATGGCGAGTGCAAAGAGCTTCTTTTGGTGATGCATCGTGAGGAAACCCCGCTTTGCTATTATTGTGTGAATATTACCAATAACGGACAAGAAGTGACAGAGGTTGAGCAATTGTCCGCTCCTGTCATATCAAGGGAAGAGAAAACCTTTCTTTATGAGCCCAACGCCTCAATTCTTAAGGCTGGCGTACAGGATGCTCTATGCCAATTGTATAAAGTGGAGAAATTGCATCCGTTCAGCCATCTGTTTACTTCGGATGAACTGGTAGAGGATTTCCCTGGTAGAAGTTTTCGTATTTTGGGTCGAAGCGACTTTAGCAAGCATAGTCTTAAGAATTTGTTGGCTGATGTAACACAGGCCAATCTGACAGTCAGAAACTTCCCTGCTACAGTTCAGGAACTCAGGAAAAAGTTGAAATTGCGTGAGGGAGGCAGTGTTTACTTGTTCGCAACTACCCTGCAAAACGAATCTCATGCTCTTTTTCGATGTGAGAAAGTGAAAAGAGAATAATTTCTTGCAATTCTTGTCGGTTGTGGCATTAATCATATGATTATTTTTGCTATATTTGTGCCAGAAACATATCATAAACCACAAAATAACCTAATTTATGTCTTCAAGAAGAGAATTTTTGAAAGGGATGGGATTGGCTACAGCTGGATTGACTTTGGCTCCTGGTGAATTGTTGGCCGCCAAGAAAAAAACGCAGTCCTCCCCAACTCCCAAAAGTGACAAAGTAAAGATTGCATACATTGGTATTGGTAACCGTGGGCAGCAGAATATAGAAGAGTTTGCCAAGACCAATATGGTGGATGTAGTAGCTCTTTGCGATGTTGATCTGCAAGGCAAGCAATGCCAGAAGGCCCTGAGCATGTATCCCAATGCCAAGCGTTTTACCGATTTCCGCAAACTTTTTGATGAGTATTCAGACCATTTTGATGCTGTGGCAGTAAGTGTGCCTGACCATACACATTTCTTTGTCTGCATGGCAGCCATGAAGCATGGCAAGCATGTTTATTGTGAGAAGCCTCTTATCCGTACTTTCCAGGAGGGTGAGATTCTGATAGAGATGGCAAACCGCCATCCAGAACTTGCTACTCAGGTGGGTAATCAAGGGCATTCTGAGGCAAACTACTTCCAGTTCAAGGCTTGGATGGAAGCAGGTATCATTAAGGATGTTACCAAGGTGGTGGCTCACATGAACAACGATCGTCGTTGGCACAAGTACGACTGGAATATGATTAAAATGCCCGAGGGCGACCCTATCCCCGAGGGTATGGACTACGATACGTGGCACGGAGGTGTTCGTTATCACAACTTCAGTAATCTCTATCATCAGGGCGACTGGCGCAGTTGGTACGACTTTGGTATGGGAGCACTGGGTGACTGGGGCGCTCATCTCTTGGATACAGCTCACGAGTTTCTGCAGTTGGGTCTTCCCTATGAGATCAACATGAAGTATGCCAAGAACCACAACGAGTTCTTTTATCCCTTCTCGAGTACTATTGAATTCCGTTTCGGTGCTCGTGGTAATATGCCTCCCTGCGATGTTATCTGGTATGATGGTACAGACAATCAGCCCCCATTGCCAGAAGGTTATGGCGAGAGTAAGTTGGCCGAAGGAATTCCTGCCAGTGGACAGGGTGAATATACCAATCAGAAGTTGAACCCCGGCAAGATTATTTACGGTCGTGACCTTACCTTCAAGGGCGCCAGTCATGGTAGCACTTTGGAGATTATCCCCAAGGAGAAGGCAGAGGCCATGAAGGATAAACTGCCTGTAGTTCCCGAGGGTCCCAGTAACCACTATGTCAACTTCCTGCGTGCTTGTCAGGGAATCGAGAAGACTCGTTCTCCCTTCCAGATTGCAGGTGTGTTGTGTCAGGTGTTTTGCTTGGGTGTTATTGCTCAGCGCTTGAACACTCAGCTGTTCTTTGACCCCCGCACCAAGAAGTTCACCAACAACGAGTTTGCAAACGCTATGCTGTCAGGCATGCCTCCACGCCGTGGTTGGGAAGAGTTTTATAAGATTGATTAACGCCCCTCTCCAACCCCTAACCCCTCCTCCCCCAAATGGGAGGCGGGGAATGTCGGAGAGACAAAAAGAAATAATTAAACTGCCAAACCCCTGTTTGCAGTTCCCTCCCATTTGGGGGAGGGTTAGGGAGAGGGGCCGTAAGATGAAAAAGATAATTATAGCTATAGCTATGCTGGCTGTGTTGCCCGTAGCTGCCAAGAAAAAGATTGTGAAAGAGACTCCTGCGCCTGTTCCTACAACAGATAACGTACTTACAGAGCAGGAAGAGCGTGAAGGATGGAAACTCCTTTGGGATGGTAAAACTACAGAAGGTTGGCGTGGTGCCAAACTTACTGGTTTCCCCAAAAAAGGTTGGCGCATCGAGGATGGTGTGCTGAAGGTGGAGGCTGCCAATGGTGCTGAGAGTGGTAACGGAGGTGACATTGTTACCAATAAGAGTTACCACAACTTTATCCTGAAGGTAGATTTCAAGATTACTGAGGGTGCCAACAGTGGCATCAAGTATTTCGTTGATCCCGATATGAACCAGGGTGAGGGTAGCGCTATCGGTTGCGAGTTCCAGATTCTGGACGACCTGCGCCATCCCGATGCCAAGTTGGGTGTGAAAGGTAACCGTAAGTTGGGTTCTCTGTATGACTTGATTCCTGCTCCAGACAACAAACCCTTTGATATCACCACATGGAATACAGCTGTCGTTATCGTTAAGGATAATCATGTAGAGCATTGGCTGAATGGTGTCAAACTGTTGGAGTACGAACGCAATACACAGGAGTGGAATGCATTGGTAGCTTACAGTAAGTATAAGAATTGGCCCAACTTCGGTAATCGTGACGGTCGCATCCTTTTGCAGGACCATGGCAATGAGGTTTGGTTCAAGAATGTGAAGATTAAGGAATTCTAATTAAAATCATAAATAACAGAAGAAAAAGTAATGAGGAAATTATTTTTTGCAGCATGTGCCATGTTTATGATGAGCATCGGTGCCCATGCAATTACAGATCCTGTACAGTATGTTAATCCCTTGGTAGGCTCACATTCTACAGGAGGTCTATCTACAGGTAACACCTATCCCGCAATTGCCCTTCCATGGGGTATGAACTTTTGGACCCCTCAGACGGGAAAGATGGGTAATGGATGGTGTTATACTTATGATGCAGAAAAGATTCGCGGTTTCAAGCAAACGCACCAACCCAGCCCTTGGATGAACGACTATGGTATGTTCAACATTATGCCCGAGTGCGGTGAGAATTATGTCTTCGATGAGGACAAACGTGCCAGTTGGTTCTCTCATAAAGCAGAGGTAAGCAAACCGCATTATTATAAGGTATATCTGGCTGATTACGATATCGTAACAGAGGTGGCTCCTACCAGTCGTGCTGCCATTTTCCGTTTTACCTATCCGGCAGGCAAGAGCTATCTGGTGGTGGATGCTTTTGACCGTGGTTCTTATGTGAAGATTATCCCCGAGCAGAATAAGATTGTGGGTTATACCACTCGTAACAGCGGTGGTGTTCCCAAGAACTTTAAGAACTATTTTGTCTTGCAGTTCGATCGTCCCTTCACCATGACTGCTATCTGTGACGAGGGTAAGGAGAATAAGTCTGTTTTGGAGACTGCCAGCAAGCATGCACAAGGTGTGGTAGGCTTCACTACAAAGCGTGGCGAGCAGGTGAATGTTCGTGTAGCCAGCTCTTTCATCAGCATAGAGCAGGCTGAGCAGAACCTGAAGGAATTGGGTAACAAGACCCTTGAGGAGGTTGCTGAGGCAGGACGTCAGGAGTGGAATAAGGTGCTCTCTACCATTGATGTGCAGGATGAAAGTGATATAGACCGCCTGCGTACCTTCTACAGCTGTCTGTACCGTAGCGTGCTTTTCCCCCGTAGCTTCTTCGAGATTAATGCCAAAGGCGAGGTCGTACACTATAGCCCCTATAACGGTGAGACTCTGCCAGGCTATCTGTTTGCCGATACAGGCTTCTGGGATACTTTCCGTGCTTTGTTCCCCTTGGTGAATCTGATGTGGCCCTCTATGAGCCAGAAGATGCAGGAGGGATGGGCTAACGCTTATAAGGAGAGTGGCTTCCTGCCCGAGTGGAGTGCTCCCGGTCATCGTGCCTGCATGGTGGGCAACAACTCTGCAAGCGTTGTGGCAGATGCTTATCTGAAGGGCGTGCGTGGATATGATATCGATGCTCTCTGGGAAGCCGTGAAGCATGGTGCCAATGCCGATTTGGCCCATACTACAAGTGGTCGTAAACAATGGGCTACATACAACAAGTTAGGTTATGTTCCTTACGACAGTATAAACGAAAGTGCTGCACGTACCCTTGAGTATGCCTTCGATGACTGGAGCATCTATAAGTTGGGACAGGCTTTGGGTAAGCCAGAGAAAGAGATTAAGGTTTATGCAGAACATGCTATGAACTATAAGAATCTCTTCGATAAGGAATACAACCTGATGCGTGGTAAGTTGGCTAACGGCGAGTGGGCTCCCAATTTCAATCCCTTCAAGTGGGGCGATGCCTTCACAGAAGGCAATAGCTGGCACTATTCATGGAGTGTGTTCCATGACCCTCAGGGACTTATCGACCTGATGGGCGGAACAGCCACCTTCAATCAGATGCTGGACAGCGTTTTCATTCTGCCTCCCATCTTTGATGATAGTTATTACGGTGGCGTCATCCACGAGATTCGCGAGATGCAAATCATGAATATGGGTAACTATGCTCATGGTAATCAGCCCATTCAGCATATGATTTATATGTACAACTATAGCGGTCAGCCTTGGAAAACGCAGTATTGGTTGCGCGAGACTATGAATCGTATGTACAATGCTCACGCCGACGGCTATTGCGGTGATGAGGATAACGGGCAGACTTCAGCCTGGTACATCTTCACTGCTATGGGCTTTTATCCTGTCTGTCCTGGATCTAACCAGTACGTGTTGGGTGCTCCCTATTTCAAGAAGATGACAATGCACTTGGAGAATGGAAAGGATGTGGTTATTACCGCTCCCGAGAACAGCGACGAGAATCGCTATGTGCAGAAACTTACCATTAACGGTGCAGAGCATAAGGTAAACTATGTGAACCATGCAGACCTTCTGCAAGGTGCTAAGATGGATTATGTGATGGGGGCCAAGGCCAACGAGAATCGCGGTAACACGGCAGAGGCTGCTCCCTATTCTTTCAGCAAAGAGTATAAAGCTACTTCAAAAAAGAATAAGAAGTCAAAGAAGTAAAGATTTTGTCCTAATGAAAAAAATATTAACCATATTCTGCACAATGTTTTGTGCCGGCTATTTGCAGGCACAGACATTTTCCATCACAGACTCTATGCAGTGGAAGGCGTATGACGACTTTAATGCAGCCTTGCTTGACAAGAATCGCAGTATCTATAAAGCCGATACTGAGCAGAGAGCTGCTGATCATCGAGGGAATGGGGCTCGTGATAATGACCTCACGGGGTGTGCTGCCGCTATCTGGTGTCAGGCTATCTATTACGATATGGTCATCAATGCTTACAACCGTGCCAAGGCCGAGGGTAATGATGAATTGATGAAGAAGTACAAGACCCTGCACGATAAGATTTACAAAGGGCAGAAAGCGCATTATGTAAACTTTGACTTTGACAACTCCAACACCAATAACGGATGGTTCGTTTATGATGACATCATGTGGTGGACTTGCGCTTTGGCACGTGCCTACCAAACCTTTGGAAAGGCTGAGTATCTGACTTATTCTGAGCGAAGTTTCTGCCGTGTTTGGTACGGAAGCGCTACTGTAGGCGATGACGGCTCTTATGCCGATCCTGCTCGTTTCAGTGGTAGTTCCGGCGGTGGAATGTTTTGGGAGTGGCAGCCAATAGATCACGCAAACCCTCATAAGGAGGGCGATTTCCGTTCGGCGTGCATAAATTTTCCTACAGTCATAGCTGCATGTCTGTTGCACCAACTGGTTCCAGAGGGTAGGACTGCTCCTACGATTGCCCGTCCTACCCGTCAGACCAAAGAGTGGTATTTAGAGAAAGCTGTAGAAATCTACGACTGGGCCAGCAAGACGCTGACAACTTCTGCCGGACGTGTAGCTGATGGCATTCATGGTGGAGGCCCGGAGTTCTCTGATCATCTCTACAATCAAGCTACATACATTGGCGCCAGTTGTCTGCTTTATAATCTTACAGGCGAATCTAAGTACAGGACCAATGCTCTGAATGCTACACGCTACGTCTTCAATAGTATGGTAAACTCTTCCAAGATTCTCAAGTTTGAGAATGGTTACGAGCAGGGTGTCTATACTGCCATTTTTGCTCAGTACCTTCCCATGGTAGTATATGACTTGGGACAGAAGACATACCTTACTTATATACAGCGTAACATGCAGAAGGCTTGGGATAATCGCGATCAGGTACGTGGTCTTCAGACTGGTGACTTCAGTAAGAAGACAACCGAGGACGATGTGGTGGAAAGCTACGGAGGCAGTGGATTGCCAGCCCTTATGCTCATGTTCCCTGCGCATATTACTGCGGATGATATCCAAGATGCAGTAGAGGAAGTATCTGCAGTTCAAGTGAATCAGGATACCAATGTTTATTCCATCGATGGCAAATTGGTAATGAGGGATGCCAGCCTTGGCCAGATTGGCAGTTTAGATAAAGGATATTACATATATCAGCAGAAAAAGATGCTGGTAACAAAGTAAGATCCTCGTGTTAGAATTGTTTCGCTCCTTAATAAAGTTGTTTTATTGAGGAGCGAATTTTTTTCCATACCTCTTCTGGTAATTGTGTTCCTATAATC
This sequence comes from Bacteroidaceae bacterium, assembly GCA_024683455.1. Classification (GTDB taxonomy): domain Bacteria; phylum Bacteroidota; class Bacteroidia; order Bacteroidales; family Bacteroidaceae; genus Physcousia. Next base: position 55,894 of record JAIKYE010000078.1, on the reverse strand, counting down.
TGAATTACTTCGCTGGAAAGAAGTGTACCAGCCTGCAAACACCTTTCTAGTGTAGCGCCGTTGCAGAAGGCATACAGGAAACCTGCAGCAAAGAAGTCTCCGGCAGCGGTGGTATCTGTAACGTTAACCTTTATTGCAGGTGCAAAGGCTTCCGTGCCATATTGGTTTGATGAGGCTCCCCACATAGCTATTGCACCTTTGCTGCCCAGTTTTACTATGGCCAGCGTGCAGAGTTGTGCAATATACTCCAAACCCTCTTTAGGATCCTGTTTTTCCGTGAAGGCTGTACATTCCTCTTCGTTGGCAAAGACAAAGTCTATGTAATCCTCAACCAGGTGTCTGAAGAAAGGCAGGTCGGTCTGAATGACATTGTAACTGGCAAGGTCGATGCTTAGCTTCATTCCCTCTTGTTTGGCAGCTTTGCATATCTTCTCTATTAGTTCATGGTTTTGTACCAGATAGCCCTCGATATGTAATAAGTGGTATCCCTGAAACATGTCAGGTGTAATCTCGTCGGCCTGCATCAGTGCAGCTGCTCCCAGATATGTTCCAAATGTACGCTCGCCATCGGCAGAGATAAAGGTATTGGCCACTCCTGTGGGTGTCTCGCATGTTGTGAGCTTTGCCTCTATACCGGTTTGTTTGCAGTTGTTGGCATAGAAGGTTCCCATCTCGTCCTTTCCCACCTTGCCTATAAAGCCAGGCTTCATTCCCAAGTTGGCTAAGGCCAATATGGTATTACCTGCACTGCCTCCTGTTGCCTTTTGGGGGGTAAGAGGTTGTATTCTATGGCTTAGCACTCTCTGTTGCTGTTCGTTGATCAACTGCATGCCACCCTTGGGCAGTTGTAACTCACGGAGCAGCATATCATCATTCATCTGCACCAAAACGTCTACCAATGCGTTGCCAATACCAATTATTTTCTTCATTTGAATCATTTTTTTTGCAAAGATATTGCATAATTCCAAAAAATGCTATACTTTTGCACCGCATTTGCAACAAAAACTTTATTATTGCTTCAGTAGCTCAGTTGGTTAGAGCACATGACTGTTAATCATGGGGTCGTTGGTTCAAGCCCATCCTGAAGCGCAAAACAGAGGATGTTTGCAGATGCATTTTGCTTCAGTAGCTCAGTTGGTTAGAGCACATGACTGTTAATCATGGGGTCGTTGGTTCAAGCCCATCCTGAAGCGCAAGCCCGAGAAAAACTTCTCGGGCTTTTCTTTTTTCGTGGTTTTTGGTGTTAAATTATGGAATTGTCACGATAGAAGTCTTTGTGCCGCTAAACGTGACACTTTACGCCAATTTGTCAGAATAATTGATGTAGGCACGTAAGTTGTATTATGGTTAGTGAACGAAGGACAAAAAAGTAACGAACAAAGTTCAATGCTCAATGTTCAATGTTCAATGAATCAACATGTTTAACTAAAATATAACTAGGAGGTATTAATTATGTTACCAGTAATGTTTCAAAACAGTTGGATGCCGACATTGTTTGATGATTTCCTGAACACTGATTTCATGCCTCGTGCTAAGAGTACAGCACCTGCAGTCAATGTGAAGGAGAGTGAAAAAGCCTACACAATGGAACTTGCAGCTCCAGGTATTAAGAAAGAATACTGCCGCGTAGGTATCAACGACGAGGGCAACCTTACCATCGCCATAGAGAACAAGGTTGAACACAAACAAGAAGATAAGCATCATCATTATCTGCGTAGGGAGTTCAATTACTCTAACTACGAACAAGTTTACACTCTGCCTGATGATGTAGAACGCGACAAGATTTCTGCCAAGGTAGAGGATGGTATTCTTACTGTCACTATGCCTAAGATGGTTAAGGAACAAAAGAAATGCACTAAGGCGATAGAGGTTTGCTAAAGTCGAGAAATCTCAGTTTATAATAAAAGGCTGCACATTTTGTGCGGCCTTTTATTGTGTTATTTGCTCTTGGCATCTTTCTTCTCCGGGATAACAATACCTTCGCGTTTCAGGGCTTCACGTAGAAGCTCATCGAAGGATTGCGCTTTGTCGAAATCGTCAAGGATTTTTTGAACTCTCTTACGCTTGCGTGCTTGCCGTCTCTCCTTAAAGCCAAAGGGGTGCAGAATTCTATCCTGAAGGCTAGGGGCGATTTTATTTAACACTTCGCCTAAGTTGGGTGTATGGGGAGAAACACCCATCCTTGCCAAACTCTGACGTATAGCATCATTAAGTGCTGCAGTGGACTCAGGAGCTATAACCTCTACCTCTTTCAGCGTGTCTGTCTGCTCTCGGGTAGGGGGGATGGTGTCATTGGGCAAGGCTGTCAGCATGAATGCTGTAAAAAGGACGTTTATCATTCTTTTGTTTGTTAAATGTTCACAAAAATACAAATTAAATGTAAGAAACAAGTGACAAGTGTAAATAATTTCATTATTTTTGTGACTTGAAACACAAATTTAAGATAAGATTACACATGAAAAGGCTCGTACTTTGGCTCCTTGTAACGCTGTTTTTTGCTTCTGCAGAGGCGCAGCATTTCAAGGCACACCGAGGCGCTGTGCCCGGTAGTTACAACTTTTGGTTTCATGATCCAGAAGATGGTTCACACAAAGATCCTAAAGCACACTTCCCTTTGCTTATCTTCCTGCACGGAAGGAGCCTTAGTGGCAGCAACCTTGAGAAGGTAAAACGTTATGGCCCTATCAGTGCTGTTGCCAAGGGACTCAGTATAGACTGCTACATCATGGCTCCCCAGACAAACAATGGATGGAGTCCTGAAAAGGTGATGAAGATTGTGGATTGGGCCATCAAGAACTATGCTGTTGATACTACCCGAATATATGTGTATGGTATGAGTATGGGTGGTTACGGAACCATCGACCTCTGTGCTACTTACCCCGACCGTATAGCGGCTGGTATGGCTGCATGTGGTGGTGCTACTGTGAAGGATGTATCAGGCCTTTCTAAGGTTCCCATGTGGATTCTTCATGGAACAGCTGATCGTGCTGTCCCCTTCAGTGCCTCACAGAAGGTGGTGGATGCTATGGAGAAAAGCGGCAAGGACAGGCTCATCTTTACACCGCTGAAAGGTGTGGATCACGGAAGGCCTGCAAGGTTGTTCTATATGTCGCAGACGTACGACTGGCTTTTCAGCCATTCTACCAAAGACCCAGGACGTGAGGTTTGCCGTGATTTCAAGGTTACGCCCGAGATGCTAAGCAAAGCATACGAGGATTTGCGTGACATCCGAAACTCCAATGAAAAAGAGGAAGCATATATGGAGTAATCTCTTAGACCTTGGGTATTAGACTTTAGTTGAAAATTAAAAAATATAAATGAAAAAGACATTTTTATCTCTGATTGTTATGATGGCAGCAGCCTTTCAGTTGCAGGCCATAGACTACACTAAGTACGTAAACCCTTTTATAGGAACTCAGACCGATGAGACGGGTGCCTTGAGTGGAAGCACCTTCCCAGGTCCCACTATGCCACAAGGTATGGTTCAGTTGGCTCCTGAGACAGAGCAGTATGTAACCTGGGACCCTTGCTGCGGTTATGATTTCAACAAGGATAGCATCTTTGGTTTTACTCATACTCACCTGAGTGGAACGGGCTGTACCGACCTGATTGACATCTCCCTGATGCCTTCAATCAAGAAGGTGACACCGGCAGAACTGAAGAAGGGTATCTTTGCCCAGACCTACAAGCACGCAGAGGAATCAGCAACGCCAGGCTTCTATATGGTGAAGCTGCAGAACGAGAATATTCTGGTCAACCTTTCTGCTACCGTTCATGCTGGTATTCATAAATACACTTTCCCCAAGGAAGCAGCGCTGCAGACGGTAATCCTGGACCTCGACCGTATGACTTGGCGAGGCGATGCTTACTATACAGGTCGCAGGGCTTACCAGATTATTCAGGCTCAGATGCGTGTGGTGGACGATCACACAATCGAAGGCTTCCGTGTGCTGACAGGTTGGGCCAAACTGCGTAAGGTCTATTTCCGTGCTGAGTTCAGTAAGCCTATCAAGAATCGTCTGATGATGGATGGCGGCCGCTCCGTTGGTGAAAGCGATGTGGTGAATGGTCGTACCCTACGTGCAGCCCTCGAGTTTGACAATAAGGATACGCAGGACCTGATGGTCAAGGTTTCTATCTCTGCCGTTGATAACGATGGTGCCCGTAAGAATATGAAGGCTGAGGCACAGAGCTGGGATTTCAACTACTACACCAAGGCTGCTCACGATGCTTGGGAGAAGGAACTGGCACGCATAGATGTAGAGGGTACAGATGCCCAGAAGACCATCTTCTATACGGGTCTGTATCATGTACTGATGCAGCCCAACACCATGAGTGACGTGGACGGTCGTTATATGGACACCAACTTCGAGATTAAGCAGATGCCTAAGGGCCAGGCTTACCATAGCACCTTCAGCCTGTGGGATACTTTCCGTGCTGCTCATCCCCTGTACACTTTGCTTTGCCCCGATGTTGCCGCTCAGTTCGTGCGCGATATGGTTCTGCACCACGAGACTTACGGCTATCTGCCCATTTGGGACTTGTGGGGACAGGACAACTACTGTATGATAGGTAACCACGCTATTCCCGTATTGGCTGATGCTATCTTGGCAGAGATTCCTGGTATAGATGTTGAGAAAGCTTACAAGGCAATGTTCGAGAGCAGCACCCGCACACATTACAACAGCCCCTTCGAGGCTTGGGAGAAGTACGGCTATATGCCTCAGGATGTACAGGGAACCAGCGTCAGCATCACCCTCGAGCAGGCATTCGATGACTGGTGCGTAGCAGCTGTAGCCAAGAAGTTGGGCAAGCAGGCTGATTATGAGCGTTTCCTCAAGCGTAGCGAGTTCTATCGCAATTTGTGGGACAAGGAGACTGGTTTCTTCCGTCCTAAGGATAGCAAGGGCAACTTTATTGAGAAGTTCGATCCTCTGAGTTATGAGGAGCCTTGCTTCATCGAGGGTAATGCTTGGCAGTATATGTGGTTCGTTCCTCAGAATCCTAAGGGACTTATCGAACTCTTGGGTGGCGAGAAGGGTTTCATCAAGAAACTTGATGAGAACTTCACCCTGACAGCTACCAGTGGAGAGGTAAACGGCAATGCCAGCGGTTTCATCGGTCAGTATGCTCACGGCAACGAACCTAGCCATCATACCGTTTACCTGTATAACTTCGCAGGTCAGCCTTGGCGTACTCAGGAGTTGGTAAATCAGGTTCGCACCAATTTCTATAACGAGACACCTTGCGGCTATGCTGGAAATGACGACTGTGGCCAGATGTCTGCTTGGTACATCTTCTCAGCCCTTGGTTTCTATCCCTTCAATGCCGGTAGTGCTGAGTACACCATTGGTACACCTCTCTTCCAGAAGGCTACGTTGCATTTGGCTGGTGGTAAGGACTTCACTATCCTGGCTCCTCGCAAGAGTGACAAGGCTATTTACGTAAAGAGCGTGAAGTTGAACGGTCAGAAGATAACAGACTGGACGCTCACCCATAAGCAGCTGGTGGCTGGTGGAACCTTACAGTTCCAGATGAGCGAGAAGAAATAATAATTAAAGGATAAAAAAAAGGGGGGAAGATGAATCGGTTCTCGAATTCTCTTCCCCTTTTTTTTGTGTTCAATTACTTGAGTATCCCTTGTCCTTTCAGGAACTCACTAATACGCTCCTGCCAGGTGTAACTGCCTGTCCCTGGAGAGGCATTACGCTGGAAGCAATGAGGACGGAGGGCCAGCGTATGTAGCTCGCTCTGAATGCCCATGGCGCGCATCTTCTCCCAAGTCTTAACGGAATTCATGCAAGCCCATACATCGGCGTCGCCATGAATAAACAGCATGGGGCAGGTCTTCAGGTCGAAGTTGAACTCAGGCACCAGGATGGCGCTGTCATCGTTGCCGCCTGTAGTGTTGTGCACATCGCCGCCATCTGTTAGGGCATAGGCAGGATAAATGCCGATTCCCCATTGTACGTTGCAGGGCTGCTTATCTACATTATCTATAGGTAGGTAAGACTGCTGCTGCGATGAGGTGACACCCATCAGCGTCAGATGTCCGCCTGCTGAGCTTCCCATAATACCTATCTTATTGGGGTCTAATCCGTACTTTTCGGCCTGACTGCGAACCAGCTTAACGGTACGCTGTAGGTCTTGCCAAGCAGTAATGTGCTTGGGCATTCCCTTGGGTCGGGGTGTACGATACTTCATCGTTACAACCGTCATACCCAATTCATTCAGGTAACGACGTGTGGGAGCTACCTCGAAACCATCAGGGTTGTTGCCATCGTACCCTCCGCCAGAATAGATAATCTGAATGGCTTTTGTCTTCAGCTCCTTGGGGAAGTGCCACTCTATGTAAGGTTTGCACTGGTGGTCCTGTGCGAGAGGCATCTTGCCCTCAGGCCAGACATCCTGGGTAATCTTCTCCTTGCGTGCATCATCGCTGGGATAACGCCTCATCAGGTCTTCCTCTGGAGCTACAGGACCAGGAATTCCCAGTTGAGTCAGGAACTCTATGGCACGATCCAATCCGAAGGCACCATGACGTTTGTTGGGGTAGAGGTGCAACTCAGCAGGAATCTTACGCTTACGCAACTCTCTGTAGATAAGTGTAGAACCGTTGGGCGTATATTCGTCCATTCCGCCATGATGCAGACTCATGGGGCAGGTCTTCTCGTCGAACTTAAAGCAAGTGCTCAACTTAATGTCTGGCCCATATCCTTGCTGTGTGGCAGGAGTGCCCAGTTCACCATCGGTAGTAACGTAGGCGGGTGCATCGGCAATAGCCCAGTTGATGTGGCAAGGAATGGTGTCCAACTTATCGACAGGCTCATAGGCGGGTGTTTGGGAGCTGGTGGCAAGCAGAACAGCCAGGTGAGAGCCAGCCGACATAGATATGGTGCCTATATGCTCTGGGTCGAAGCCACGTTTCTTAGCCTGACTGCGCACCAGGCGAACGGCACGCTGTCCGTCTTCCCAAGCGGTCTGATAGATGGGCAGACCTTCTGGACGGGGTGTACGATACACGAAGTTTACACACTGGTAGCCCAGCGCCGTAAAACGCTCGCGCCATTGCTTGATGAGGCCTACATCGCAGCAATTATAATATCCTCCGCCAGAGATAAGTATCATACAGCAGCCGTTGGGATTGGCTGGCTTGTCGAACCACTCCAGATAGGCTGTCTTGAACTTCTCGGGCTTGAAGCCTTCAGTTCTTACCTCGTTTGTCATTGCCGCTATCTGATGCTCCTGTGCATCGGGCATCTTGCCCTTGGGCCATACACTCTGGCGTTCCCATGCTGACCCCATCAGGGAGCAGGCAAAGGCCAGAAGAAACAGAATCTTTTTCATATTTTGAGTTATTGAGTTAGTTTTCCGTTTTTATCCATTGAACACTATTTTCGTTCCCGTTAACGTTCTCGTTGATCAACGGTATAAATCTCGTTAGTGCTCGCAAAGTTAGCCTTTTTTAGGCTCGACTCCAAACATTGTGCCTTCTTTCTGTACCAGTAGATGCCGTATGCCATCAGGGCAATGCTGATGCCAAACGTGACAACCCACACTTTCATGCCAACTTCTGTGTCATCATCGTTGGATTCTACGAATTGTGGTAGGACAATGGCAATGGAATTATTTACTATGTGTATAACAATGCCAGGCAGCAGACTCTTTGTTCGCCAGTAGAGCCAGCCTACGATGATGCCAAAGGGGAGAATGTCAATTGTCTGAAATGCAGTGCCGTGCATGGCGGAGAAGATGAGAGCCGATATCAGAATAGCTACCCACGGACGCCATCTCATCTTGAGCATGCTACGCACCACAATACCTCTGAAAAGTATCTCCTCGCATATAGGAATCAGGATGATATCAGCCAGGCAGCCTAGAATGCCTTCAGACATCGCTCCATACATTTTCTCTATCTTCTCTATATCCTTAGGAAATATGTTGTCACAACCGCCTATTAGTTCCCAAAAGGAAATGCTGAAAAAGCAACAGCCCACGCTAATCATAGCTGCTATGCCAATCGCCGTCCATAGGGTTGTGCGTTTCATGCGAGCCATACGCCCTAGCGACATCTTAACATACCGTTTATTTATGAATAAAGCGATAATAAGCAGATATGCTATGCATTCTGACAACTTATAGTAGTCGGATTGTAACATATGCTCTTCTACAGTCTCTCGGCTCATGTGCATCGATAGGTCGTGAAACACTATAGGGATGGCTACAAATCCTATAATAACGAATTCTATAACATTATACAGCAGATATAGTTTGATTGCTCTCCAGAGTTCTTTTCTTTTACTCATCATTCTTGTGTTTCTTTATTAAGGACAAAGAATATAATTTTAGTTGCAAAGATACGAATTCCTAGTGAAAAAACTATTTTCAAGCTTTGAAAATAATTTTATTAATGGTATGAATTCGTGATGTCATCGGTAGAGGATGTAACCTTCCCTTTAGATTTTCTGAAACATTCTTGGGAATATCGGAAAGATTTGGCTATCTTTGCATCAGAAAATAATAGCAAAGATGAAATCAGAAGGAATAAAAGGTATTTCGTGTAATAATCCTATTGAGGCTGAGGGATTCCGCTCGTTCTTGCAAGAGGCTGGAATAGAGAGCTCCGTATATGATGAGACAAACAGCAAGGTGGCTCGGGCAATTCTTGATCAGGCGGTAGATGTGCTTGTAAAAGAGGAGGATTATGAGCAAGCTCAGAAGTTGTATCAGTCATTTCTGGATGAGCAGCAATCTTTCAAGCCCTGGTGTCCTAAGTGCGATAGTGAGAATGTAACTGTTCAGAAGAAGACTCCTGCCAATCGAAAACTGCCGCGCCTCTTGGCTGCGTTGCTGATGTTGGGCTCCTGCAGTACGGAGCAGTTTGTCTGTAACGATTGCGGATATAAGTGGGAGCGCTGAGACGTTGGCTCGAACTTATTTCCGTTCGGAAAAGAAAAGAAAAACAAGCTTTTCTTTTGCTTTTCTCTCACTTAATCGTAACTTTGCCCCCTTGAAAGTGAGATATTGAATATGAAAAGTCTGATATACACGTTGTTATTTACTTTTTTGTGCGTTTTTGGAGCCAGTGCTCAGAAGCAATCGAGCCACAATGCTGCCATTAGTCGCAACTTGGAGATTCTGAACGATATATACAAGCAGCTGGACATCTTTTATGTGGATACGCTGGATGCTGATACCGTGATAGGGTGGGGTATCCGTTCGCTGTTGAGTCACGTGGACCCCTTTACCAACTATTTCCCGCAGGAAGATGAGGAGTTGCGCCAGATGACCACAGGCAAGTATGCCGGTATAGGTAGCGCCATACGTTATCACAAGAAGGAAAGCCGCTGTATCATCACAGACCCTTTCGAGAACTCACCCAGCCATCGTGTCGGCCTGAAGGCAGGCGATGTGATTATGAGCATCGACGGCAAGGATGTTAAGGGATGGGGCTCGCCTAAGGTAAGCGGCATGCTGAGAGGTGAGGCTGGTACGACCTTTGAGTTGGTGGTACGCCGAGGACAGGAAGAAAAGACCTTTCATATCACCCGTCAGACTATACAAACGCCAGACGTTCCCTATTTCGGTATAATAGAAAACGGTATAGGTTATATATGCCTTACAGGCTTCACGGACGGCGACTACAAGGAGGTGCGCCGAGCCTTTACAGAACTCAAGCAGCAGGGAGCAGATAAGTTGGTACTGGACCTGAGAGGCAACCCCGGCGGCTCTGTCAACGAGGCTGTGGATATCGTCAGCCTCTTCGTTTCCAAGGGCCGAAAGGTGGTTTCTACCAAGGGTAAGATGAAATATACCAACCGTGATTACTATACCGCTTACGAGCCTGTAGATACCGTGATGCCGCTGGCTGTCTTGATAGATGGAACTTCTGCTTCGGCCAGCGAGATTGTAGCTGGCAGCTTGCAGGATATGGACCGTGCCGTGGTTATGGGTATCCGCTCTTACGGAAAAGGCTTGGTACAGATGGTGCGTGATGTAGCTTACGACGGACACTTGAAGATAACGACCGGCCGCTATTACATCCCCTCGGGTCGCTGTATTCAGGCATATGATTATCGTCATCTGAATGCTGACGGCTCGGCAGGAACGATACCTGACAGCCTTACCAAGGTTTTCCATACGGCAGGTGGCCGTGAGGTGCGTGATGGAGGTGGCATCAAACCCGATGTAGAGGTGAAGCCCGACAGTCTGCCAACGCTGATTTACGACCTGGTGAGCAGCGATGAGTTTCTGGACTGGGGAACGGATTACTGCAGCAAGCATGAGCAGATAGCTCCTGCGGGCGAGATCAAGCTTACGGATGAGGAGTATGCCCAGTTTGTGCAGTATATTACGGAATCCGGCTTTACGTACAATCGTCGTAGCGAGGAGGTGTTCAAGGTATTGCGCGATGTAGCCAAGCGTGAGGGTTATCTGGAGCAGGCTCAGCAAGAGTTTGAAGCCTTGCAAGCCAAATTGTCGCCTGACCTCTCTACCGATTTGCTCCGATTCCGCAAGGATATAGAAAAATATATTGCCGACGAGTTGGCACACCGTTATTACTTCGACCGTGGCGGCATCAAGCAGCAGTTGTCTGACGACCCTTGCATAGAGCGTATAAAGGTACTGTTCTCCGATGCCAATGAAATGAATAAAATACTTGGGAAATGAGAAGAAGAGACATCCGTAAGGCCAACAGAAACTTTATGTTTGGCATTTTTGCCATGGCCCTTATTGTCATTATGGTAGTGGGCCTTTTCTGCTTTTGGTGCCTGAAGTAGGTGATTTTTAGGGGGTATAAGTATAAAATAAGGTAGAAAAAGTAATTTTTTTCACTTTCACTCTTTACTTTTCACTTTTAATTTGTACCTTTGCCGACGAAAAGATGAATGTGAGGGGCTCGAGAGTTCCTCACTTTTCGTTATATACACTTTACCAAAACAACTAAAGGTACATGATTAACAAAGCAACAGTACAGCAGGCCGTAGAAGAATGGCTGCAGGGAAAAGACTATTTTCTGGTTGACATTAACATCAGTGCTGATGACAGAATCGTAGTAGAGATAGACCATGCCGATGGCGTGTGGATTGAGGACTGCGCCGACTTGAGCCGCTTCATAGAGGCTCGTGTAAGTCGTGAAGAGGAAGACTACGAGCTGGAGGTAGGCAGTGCAGGACTGGGCCAGCCCTTCAAGATTCTCCGTCAGTACGAGATTCATATCGGCAAGCAGGTGGAGACGCAGACCAAGGATGGCAAGAAGCACCGTGGTACCCTGCTGTCTGTAGATAAGGAAGGCTTTGAGCTGGGCGAGATGCAGAAGGTAAAAGAGGAAGGCAAGAAGCGTCCTGTCAACAAGGAGGTTACCGTCCGCTTTGCTTTCGACGAGGTAGCCTATACCAAATACCTGATAAAAATAAAATAACATATAGATGGCAACAACAAAGAAATCAGAATCAGTAAACCTGATTGAGTCCTTTGCAGAGTTCAAAGAGACCAAGAACATTGACCGTGCTACGCTCATGAGCGTACTGGAGGAATGCTTCCGTAGCGTTATCATCAAGACATACGGCAGCGATGAGAATTATGACATTATTGTAAACCCCGACAAGGGTGACTTCGAGATTTACCGCAACCGTACCGTTGTTCCTGACGGTGAGGTTAAGGACCCCAACCTCGAGATCAGCCTTTCTGAGGCTCGTCAGATAGAGGACGACTACGAGGTAGGCGAGGAAGTTAGCCAGTTGGTTAAGTTCTCCGACTTTGGCCGCCGTGCCATCCTTACCCTGCGTCAGACATTGGCCAGCCGTATTCTGGAGTTGGAGCATGATTCACTGTACAATCAGTACAAGGACCGCGTAGGTGAGGTTATCACCGCCGAGGTTTATCAGACCTGGAAGCGCGAGACCCTTCTGCTTGATGACGAGGGCAATGAATTGCTGCTCCCCCGCTCAGAGCAGATTCCCAGCGATTTCTTCCGTAAGGGCGAGAATGCACGTGCCGTTATCTCACGCGTGGAGAATCCCAACGGTAATCCCCGTATCATTCTGAGCCGTACAGACCCTATGTTCGTTCAGCGTATGTTGGAGGCCGAGGTTCCTGAAATTCAGGACGGTCTCATCACTATCCATAAGGTAGCCCGCATTCCTGGTGAGCGTGCCAAGATTGCCGTTGAGAGCTACGATGACCGTATCGACCCCGTAGGCGCTTGTGTAGGTGTTAAGGGTAGCCGTGTTCATGGTATCGTTCGTGAGTTGCATGGTGAGAATATCGATGTTGTTACATGGTCTGCCAACCCACAGATTCTTATCATCCGTGCCCTTGGTCCTGCCCGTGTGAACAGCGTTGTTCTCAACGAGGAAGAGAAGAAGGCCGAGGTTTACCTTGATCCCGACCAGGTATCTCTGGCTATCGGTAAGGGCGGTCTCAATATCAAGCTGGCAAGTATGCTTACCGGCTACACCATCGACGTATTCCGTGAGATAGACAATGCCGACGAGGATGACGTTAGTCTGGACGAGTTTACTGATGATATTGAGCCCTGGATCATCGAGGAGTTCAAGAAGATTGGTTACTCTACAGCTCGCGACGTACTGGCTGAGAGCCGTGAGACACTTATCCAGCGTACCGACCTCGAGGAAGAGACCATCGATGAGGTTCTCAACATACTCGCAGCAGAGTTTGAATAAAACGGGAACGTTAACGTCAACGATAACCAAAAAGAAAACTTACAAACTCAAAAACATAAACGAATGAGCGTAAGATTAAATAAGGTAACAAAAGAATTCAATATAGGTCTTCAGACGGCCGTAGAGTTCCTGCAGAAGAAGGGCTTCTCAGAGGTTGAGGCCAACCCCAACTATAAGATATCTGATGAGCAATTCACCCTCCTGCAGCAGGAATTCAGCACCGATAAGAGCCTGCGTACCGAGGCTAAGGTGCTTATACAGCAGCGTCATGAACAGACCAAGGAGCGCAAGAAGCCTGCTCCTGCCGTTGGAGAGTATGTGGAGGAGAAACCTCATATTCAGGGTCCTAAGATTCTGGGCCAGATAGACTTGGAAGGCAAGAAGCCTCAGCCCGAGGAGGAAAAACCTCAGCCCGTAGCCGAGGAAGTAAAGCCCCAGCCTGAGGAGGAGAAAGCAGCTCCTGCACCCGTAGAGGCTCCCGCTCCCGTGGCAGAAGAGCCTGTAGCAGTTAAGCAGGAAGTGCCTGTAGCTGCTCCTGAGGAGAAACCCGAGGAGGAGAAAGTAGCTCCTGCACCCGTAGAGACTCCCGCTCCCGTAGCAGAGGAGCCTGTGGCTGCTCCTGAGGAGAAAGCTGAGGAGGAAAAGCCCCTGCCCTCAAAGAAGGAGAAGAAGGAGATTGGCATCGAGGAGAACGGTGTTTTCCGTCTGGCTCCCGCTCCACAGCCCGGTCCCGGTCTTACCGTTAAGGGTAAGATAGACTTGGACAGCCTCAACCAGAGCACTCGTCCTAAGAAGAAAAGTAAGGAGGAGAAACGTCGTGAGCGCGACGAGAAGCGTGCCCAGCAGCAGCAGGCTCAGGGCGAGCGTAAGAAGCGTCTGCGCACCAGCAAGGAGCGTGTGGATGTCAACGATGTGGCCAACCAGCCTCAGAACTTCCAGAAGAACGGAAAGAATAACAACAATAATGGTAACCAGGGTCAGCAGAATGGCGGTGGCAAGAAGAAGAACAAGCAGAAGCAACAAGCCTTCCTGCAGCCTGAGGTTAGCGAAGAAGAGGTAGCAAAGCAGGTACGCGAGACATTGGCTCGCCTTACCAATAAGAACAATAAGATGGGCAAGGGTGCCAAGTACCGTCGTGAAAAGCGCGATGCCATCCGTCAGGGAATGGAGGAGCAGCTGGAGAACGAAGCAGCAGAAAGCAAGGTACTGAAGCTTACCGAGTTCGTGACAGCCAACGAGTTGGCTACCATGATGGACGTGCCTGTAACCCAGGTTATCGGTACCTGTATGCAGATTGGTATCATGGTCAGCATCAACCAGCGTATGGATGCCGAGACCATCAACCTCGTAGCAGAGGAGTTCGGCTTCACTACCGAGTACGTAAGTGCCGAGGTTAGCGAGGCTGTAACAGAGGTGGAGGATGCCGAGGAAGATTTGGTTCCACGTGCTCCCATCGTTACCGTCATGGGTCATGTTGACCACGGTAAGACCTCTCTGCTCGACTATATCCGTAAGACCAATGTGATTGCCGGTGAGGCCGGTGGTATTACCCAGCACATCGGTGCCTACAACGTAACGTTGCCCGACGGCCGTCATGTAACCTTCCTGGATACGCCCGGTCACGAGGCCTTTACCGCTATGCGTGCCCGTGGTGCTCAGGTGACGGATATCGCCATTATCATTGTGGCTGCCGATGATGACATCATGCCTCAGACCAAGGAGGCCATTGCTCACGCAACAGCCGCTAACGTACCCATTGTATTTGCTATCAATAAGATAGATAAGCCTGGAGCCAACCCCGATAAGATCAAGGAAGGCTTGGCCAACATGAACTTCCTCGTGGAGGACTGGGGCGGTAAGTACCAGAGTCAGGACATCAGTGCCAAGCAGGGTATCGGTGTGGAGGACTTGCTGGAGAAGGTGCTTTTGGAGGCTGAAATGCTCGACCTCAAGGCTAACCCCAACCGCAAGGCTACAGGTTCCATCATCGAGTCCAGTTTGGATAAGGGCCGTGGCTACGTAGCTACCGTGCTTCTCAGCAACGGAACCCTGCACGTAGGTGATATCGTATTGGCTGGTACCAACTACGGCCGTGTGAAGGCTATGTTGGACGAGCGTGGTCGTCGTGTAGAGAAGATAGGTCCTGCTCAGGCAGCTACTATCCTCGGTTTGAACGGCGCTCCTCAGGCAGGTGATACCTTCCACGTGATGGATACCGACCAGGAGGCACGCGAGATTGCCACCAAGCGTGAGCAGTTGGCACGCGAGCAGGGCTTGCGTACCATGAAGCGTTTCGACCTCACCGAGCTGGGGCGTCGTATAGCCTTGGGCGACTTCAAGGAGCTCAACCTTATCGTCAAGGGCGACGTGGACGGTTCTATAGAAGCTCTGAGCGATTCACTCATCAAGCTCTCTACAGAGAAGATTCAGGTGAACGTCATTTACAAGGCCGTAGGTCAGATCAGCGAGAGCGATGTCAATATGGCTGCTGCTGCCGAGAACTGCTTCATCGTAGGTTTCCAGGTACGTCCCAGTGCTGCCGCCCGTAAGTTGGCAGAGCAGATGGGCGTAGATATCCGTCTGTACAGTGTCATCTACGATGCTATCGAGGAGGTAACCGATGCTATGGAGGGTATGCTCAGTCCTGAAATCAAGGAAGAGGTAACCGCTCAGGTAGAGGTTCGTCAGGTATATCACATCAGTAAGGTAGGTGTGGTAGCCGGAGCGTACGTAATAGAAGGTAAGGTAAACCGCACCAACAAGGCTCGCGTCATCCGCGACGGAATTGTTGTACATACAGGTTCCATCCTTGCCCTCAAGCGCTTCAAGGACGATGTGAAGGAGGTAACCACCAACTTCGAGTGCGGTATCTCACTGGTGAACTATAACGACCTCCGCGAGGGTGATATCCTAGAGACCTTCCAGGAGATAGAGATAAAGGCTAAGCTCTGATGCTCATTGAATTAGCCTGCATCTGTGCTCTCCTGTACGGACTGATATCAGGTTGGATAAACGGACTTTTCAAGGAGCTGCTCTCTGCGGGCGGCTTCCTGATAGGTCTCGGACTGGCCTATTACTACTTCAAGACTGTGGGGTGTAACCTGTGGGTGTTCATCTTTATCACCCTTGCCACACCCATAGCCTTAGGTTGGGTAGCCTCTCTGCTTACCAAGGCCTTGGATCACGTTATCGTTGCAGGTTTCCTGAATCACCTTTTTGGTGCCCTTTTAGGCTGCCTCAAGTGGGCTATCCTCGTTGGCTTTATTCTTCTTATGCTTGATAAGGTGGAACCTCTAAAGCAGTCTATAAATTCGATGCTATAATAGAGTAATTGATATACCCAATAAAAATGTGCATTCCTGCGGAAGTCCGCGAGAATGCACATTTTTTTGTTGATCCTTATAATCACTATAACGTTACGCCGTTTTTGAAGATGGCTATTTCGGCATTGCCGTGAGCTTCGGCTGTGGTCTGCTCCTTGCCGGAGGCAACATCTATGATGTAGGAGGTGAAGCGCTGGAGCAGCTCTGGCATCGTTGTGCCATCCAGCAGGATGCCGGCATCGAAGTCTATCCATTGGGGCTTACGACAGGCCAAGTCACTGTTGGTGCTGACTTTCAGCGTGGGGACAAAGGTGGAAAAAGGAGTTCCCCTGCCTGTGGTGAAGAGTACCAACTGGCATCCTGCTGCTGCCAAGGCGGTGCTGGCCACAAGGTCGTTACCAGGGGCGGACAATAAGTAGAGGCCAACAGCCTCTCCCCCCACCCCTCCCCCGTGAGGGAGGGAAGAAATGTTCCTCTCAGCTATCAAGTTCCCCTCGCCCACGGGAGAGGGGTTAGGGGAGAGGCTGGTAAGTCTATCTCCATACTCTAATACGCCTACTACGGGGGCGGTGCCGGCTTTCTGGGTGCAGCCGAGGGCTTTCTCCTCTAAGGTGGAGATGCCACCGGCTTTGTTGCCGGGCGAGGGATTCTCCCCTACGGGCTGGCCGTGGGAGAGGTAGTATTCCTTGAAGTTGTTGATGAGGTTGATGGTCTGCTGCAGGACTTCATCGGACACGGCACGACGCATGAGGATGGTCTCGGCGCCAAACATCTCGGGTACTTCGGTAAGGATGGCTGTTCCGCCTTGCTGCGTGCAGAGCCAGTCGGTAAAGGCGCCCAAGAGGGGATTGGCAGTGATGCCTGAGAAACCGTCGGAGCCGCCACATTTGAGGCCTACGCGTAGTTTACTGATAGGTACGCGCACGCGCTGGTAGCTCTGTGCCTGCTCATAGAGTTCCCTGACGATGCGCACACCAGTCTCTACCTCGTCGCCCTCCACTTCCTGACAAACCATGAAGCGGATGCGCTGTCGGTCGTACTCGCCCAGCATTTTCTCGAGCTCTTTTGGCTGGTTGTTCTCGCAACCTAAGCCAACGACCAGTACGCCGCCAGCATTGGGATGCAGAATCATATCGCGCAGTATCTTGCGGGTATTCTCGTGGTCATCACCCAGCTGGGAGCAGCCGTTGGGATGGGGGAAATGAATAATGGAAGCCTCTCCCCCTGCCCCTCCCCCGAAAGGGAGGGTAGCTAATTTTGATTTTATTCTTTCTACTATTTGGCGGCAGATGGGGTTTACACAACCGACGGTAGGGATGACCCAGATGTCGTTGCGGATGCCTACCTGACCGTCGGGACGCACATAACCGAGAAAGGCGGCCTCTCCCCCTGCCCCTCTCCCGTGGGCGAGGGGAGGATTGTTCCCCTCAGCTATAAAGTTCCCCTCTCTCTCGGGAGAGGGGTTAGGGGAGAGGCTTTTATAATCTATCGTTCCGCTTAGGTTGGTGGCGATATTGTTGTGGTCCACCAACTCTCCTTTACGAATGGGACGTGTGGCATGCCCGATGGGGTAGCCGTACTTGATGACGTCCTCGCCCTCTGCTATGTCGCGAAGGGCAAACTTATGGCCGGCGGGGATACCGGGTAGTTCTTGCAGGGCTACCGCCACGGTATCAGCGGGGTGTATTTGGAGAAAATCTTTCATGTCTTTTCAGTTTAGAGTTTATTGTTTAGAGTTTAGAGCCAGTGGTAAGTTCAGAGTTTACAAGTTGGTATCTCACATTTTTCACTTTTCACTCTTTAAACTGCCTCTCAACTCTACACTCTCAACTATTTTTACTGTTTCCATCATTCCCTTTTCTAAGATGCTGGCGATGTTGTCGGTGAGGAGGTCGGTAAGGTCGGGGATGGTGTTCAGGTCGCCATGCTCATGCCAGATGAGGTCCTTGGCAGCTAAGACTCCTTCGGCCACTTCCCGTGCATCTCCCGTTTCCCACAGATCGGTGAGCAGTCGCATGATGCGAGGGTCGTCATTGGGCTGTATGGGTGTGCCGTCGGCACGCTGACCTCCTCTGTAATATGCGCAGATGGCAGCCAAACCAAGGACTATGCCGCGGGGCAGTGTGCCCTTGCGCTGGAGATAGGTCTTGAGACTGGGTAGATCGCGCGTTTGGAACTTGGGGAAACTGTTGAGCATGATGCTGGTGAGCTGGTGGTCAACGAAGGGATTGCAGAAGCGCTCCATGACATCGCAGGCAAAGCGGCGCAACTCGTCCTCGGGCAGGTTGAGCGTGGGCAGCAGCTCATCGAACATCACGTGACGGACAAAGGGGCCTATGACTTCGTGCAGACAGGCATCACGAACGATGTTCAAGCCTGCAAGGAAGGCTACAGGTGAAAGAACTGTATGGGGACCATTCAGCAAGGTGACCTTGCGTTGGTGGTAAGGTGACTCGTCGGTAGTGAACACTACGTTCAGACCTGCCTTGTCAGCAGGGAACTCGTGGGCAAGTTGTTCCAAGGGTAGGTTACGAGCTGTCTCTATAACCCATAGATGATAGGGCTCAGCCTGCACCAGTAAAGGGTCGGCCTGAGGCAGACGAGCCTGAAGAATGTTGGCATCTTTCTTGGGGTAGCCTGGCACAATGCGGTCCACAAGGGTGGTGCAGACAGAACATGACTGCTCAAACCACTTCAGGAATACTTCGTAATCGTTATCCAACTCGGCTTTCCATAGGTCAATATATTGATATATGCAGTGTTCCAAATGATGACCATTGCCAAAAATCAACTCACAGGGCAGAATGATGAGGCCCTTGGTGGGGTCGCCGTTGAAAGCGCGGAAACGATGGTACAGCAACTGCGTGAGCTTGGCGGGATAGGAAGAGGGCGGTGTGTCAGAGAGACAACAGGAGGGGTGGAAAGTGATGCCGGCCTCGGTGGTGTTGGAGACAACAAAGCGCACCTCAGGATCTTGGGCAAGCGCAAAAAAGGCATCGTACTCCTCGTATGGGTTTATGGCCTGACTGACACAGGTGATTTCCTCTAAGGAATCTATAGTCTCACCGTCGAGCATGCCTTGCAGGTTCACGTGGTAGCGACAGTCCTGTGCGCGCAAGGTATCCAGCCCGTCACCCGGACGTGGCTTTACAATAACAACGGAAGAGCCTCCCCCCGTGGCACTGTTCATCTGCTGCACAATCCATTCTACAAAGGCTCGCAGGAAGTTTCCCTCGCCAAACTGGATGATTTTCATAAGCTAAAACTTAACTAATATCCTGAATACTTTGCCTGGGGCGGCATCCCAAGCGGCCATAGCCTGAGCGGCATCCTGGGGAGAGATGATGTCAGAGATGAGGCGTGTTGTAGGACAGGTGCCACGACGCAGATAACGGATAACGGCGCGGAAGTCATCAGGCAAGGCATTGCGTGAACCGCGAATGTCCAACTCCTTCTGCACGAAGAAGCGGGTGGGCAAGGTGACATCGCCTGGGGCGTAACCGATGCAGACGACACGCCCCGTAAAGGCAACCTCGTTGATGGCAATGCTGTAGGTGGGAGCGGCGCCAACAGCTTCGATGACCACATCGGGACCAGCACCGGCAGTCAGCTCCTGTAGTCGGGCGTGGATGTCGTCTGTGCCGCTATTGACGGTAGCAGAGGCACCCAACTCGCGGGCAAGAGCCAACTTCTCGTCGTCCAAATCCATAGCGATGACAGTGGCTCCACGAAGGCTAGCTCTGACAATAGCACCTACGCCAATCATGCCGCAACCGATGACGAGAACGGTATCTGCATCCGTTATCTGACCGCGATCCACGGCGTGGAAGCCTACACTCATGGGCTCTATGAGGGCAACATCTTGGGGAGCAAGTCCCTCGGCGGGAATCACTTTTTGCCATGGAACACAGATGTACTCGCGCATAGCGCCATGGCGCTGAACACCTAAGGTCTCGTTGTGCTGGCAGGCATTGAAACGACGGCGACGGCAGCTGGGGCAATTGCCACAGGCGGTGTATGGATCCACGGTGACCAGCTGACCTGTCTGAAAACTGGCGGGCACACCTTCGCCTACCTTCTCTATGATGGCACTGATCTCGTGCCCAGGGATAACGGGTTTCAGCGCCAAAGCGTTGCGCCCGCGCCAGGTGTTAAGATCGGAACCGCAAAAGCCGACGTAGCTAATGCGCAGCAGCACCTCGCCTGCAGCGGGTTGTGGCATCGGAAGTTCAATGACTTCCAGCAGATGTGTATCTGAGATCTGTATAGCTTTCATATCTTAGGTAGTTTTGATTTTACAATAGGTTCGGTAGCCGTACATGGTAATGAAACAAAAACATAGCAGTGGCAGGCAGAAAGAAACGTTCACAGCAGGCCAGCCGGCAATGGTGCCGAGGTCGATAATCATACCTTGCAGTGGGGGCATCAAAGCTCCGCCAACGATGGCCATCACCAGAAAGGCAGCACCAAGGGTGGTGTCTTCACTATCTACATCCTCTAATGCTATGCCGTAGATGGTGGGGAACATGATGGACATAAAGAGACTGATGCACACAAGGCTGTAGAGGCCTGCAAGCCCATCGAGACAGATGGCACCAAGGGTGAAGATGGAGGCAAAGATACCGAAAATCATCAGTAAACGCCGAGTGTTGATGTAACGCATGATAAAGGTACCTATGAAGCGACCGCAAAGATTCAGCGACATAGCTGCGATATTGAACATCTGTGCCGTTGCCTTGTTGATGCCAAGGCGGTCGGCATACTGGATAATAAAGGTCCAGCACATAATCTGAGCCGCCACATAAAACACCTGAGCCAGTACACCATAGCGATAGATGGTGTTGTACCAAAGGCGGCACAGGGTATGGCGGTGCGAGGGCGCTGAGGAAGATGTTCCATCGCCGGCGACATTGGGCATCTTGGTTATGCCTATAATGATGAACATCATCAGCACAATAAGGCCAAGGGCAACGTAAGGGTCGCGGATGATGGCAAGGTCGTGCAAGCGGATGTCGGCCTTCTCGGCCTCGGAGAGCGTGTCAAAGATAATCTGACCAGCGGCATCGCGCTTGTCGGAAAGCAGTTGCGGCAGGACAATGACGGATGCAACGGCCATACCGCTTAATGAGCCTACGGGATTAAAGGCCTGTGCCAGATTCAGACGACGTGTGGAGTTGGTCTTGTCGCCCAAAGAAAGTATGAATGGGTTGGCCGTCGTCTCCAGAAAAGCCAGTCCAAAGGTGAGGATATACAGCGAGACACAGAAGAACGAGAACTGCTGAAATTGCGCTGCAGGGATAAACAGGAAGGCTCCAATGGCGTAGAGTGCCAGTCCGATAAGGATACCTACCTTGTAACTGTACCGTCGGATAAACAAAGCTGCAGGAATGGCCATCGTAGCATAGCCTCCGTAGAAGGCAAACTGAATCATGGAGGCCTTGGCGGCAGATAGCTCCATCACCGTCTGGAAGGCTGCCACCATGGGGTTGGTGATGTCGTTGGCAAAGCCCCACAGCGCAAAGAGCGAGGTGATGAGAATGAAAGTAATGAGATATTTTTTTTCAACTAAGGGTTTCTTTTCCATACTTTATTTGTGGGTTGTGTTATTCACTCATATTTTTTATGTAAGGTAGGTCTGGCAGATTCTTGAAGTCATAGAAACGCTGGGCGTTCTGGCCTAAGAAAGCAGCTTGCTCCTCAGGGGTGAAAAGGTTGCTGCGGAAGAGGAAATCGTAACTCATACGGTAGGTGATGGCGGTGATGGTGCGAGGATAATCAGAGCCCCACATCAGACGGTCGATACCTACCCAGTCGGCGGCTTGGCGCATGCTGCGTACAGCAGACGGGAACGGATAGAACTCGGCGTTGTAGAGCCATGTGATACCTCCGCTTTCTATCATTACACAGGGGCCTTCGAGTGCCAACTTCACCTGACTTTCAAAAGCTGACGTGGTGACCATTCCGAAGTGTCCGATGGCAACTTTAAGCTTGGGGCATTCCTGTATCACCTCTGCCATCTCTGCTATCTGTCTCGGCGTTTCGCCTAAGCACATAGAAAGCATCATACCCTGTTCCTCCATGAATTTGAAGATGGGCATGAGTGTATGCAGCGATTCCTTCATACGGTGCCCTGGGAAGGCGATGCCGCGCAGACCGGCCTTCTGTACCATCTCGGCTTCCTCCAACGTCCAAGCCATGCCCATGCAGAAGAAGCGATTGGGGTACTTCGCCTGCACTTCTGTGAGGTATGCGTTTTGATTGCCGTCGATGACTTCCTGCACTACTACGGCGGCACCTACCTGTGCATAATCCATGTTAGAGAGGAACACCTCAGCAGTATTCTTGCCGTCAATCATGAAGGGTGGTAACATCTGGCGTTCCTCGCCAAAGAATTCCGAGCGGCTGGCATTCGGCTGGAGCGTGCGGATGGGGCTGCCATCCACCATGGTATCTTGCTTCAGCCACAGGTGAGAGTGGGCATCAATAATTAAGAGTTTTTCCATGTCACTCTTTTTTGGTTGCCAATGATATCTTGTACTTCCTTTACCAACTGCCAGTCGATGGGGTCGTTGATGTATTGCAGGTTGCGGCGCACATTGTCAGGGTTGGCTGATGAGAAAAGGGTAGAGGGTACACGGGGATTGCTCACAGAGAACTGCATGGCCAGTTTCTCGATGGGATAGCCCTTGGCAGCGCAATGTTCGGCGGCACAATGGCATGCCTCAACGAGGGGCTTGGGTGCCGGATGCCAATCGGGCACACCACGCATGCTGAGCAATCCCATGCTGAGTGGTGAGGCATTGATAAGGCCTATGCCGCGACTCTCGAAGTAATCCAAATTGTCGGCAAGCGCATCATCATTCAGGCAGAAATGGCAGAAGTTCAGTACGGTCTCTACGGTACCTTCGGGACTGTGGTCGATGACCCAGCGCAAATTAGGTATCTGAAGGTCTGTGATACCCACATGGCTCACGATGCCCTTCTGCTTTAGCTCTACTAATGCGGGGAGCGTCTCATCTACAACCTTCTGTAAGCCGCCAGGGAGCGAAGCCTGGAATTCTATGTCGTGAACGTGAATCAAGTCGATGTGCTCCACGCCCAGTCGGTCCATACTTTCATAAACGCTTTCCTGCGCTCGCTTGCCGCTGTAGTCCCACGTGTTCACGCCATTCTTGCCGTAGCGTCCAACCTTTGTGGAGAGAATGTATTTGTCGCGTGGCAGTTGCCTGAGAGCCTTGCCCAGCACCATTTCAGCCTTATAGTGACCGTAGTAAGGTGATACATCTATCAGGTTCATACCCCCCTCGAGAGCAACACCGACGGTTTCTATGGCCCGTCCTTCGTCGATTGTATGAAAGACCCCGCCCAGCGACGAGGCACCAAAGCTCAATGCAGAAACCTGCAAACCAGTTTTTCCAAGTTTTCGGTATTCCATATAGTTTAAAGTTGTTACTTTTTTGTTTATAACACCGCAAAGGTAATACTATTTTATCAAACGCCAAGCGAAGAGTGACAAAAAAACATATGTTTGCGTATTTGCGGAGATGTGATTTTTGTTATTTAAACGGAAAAAAAAACTGTTTATCAAAGATAAACCAAATAAAATTTGTAACTTCGCCCCCTCAAAGAGACTATAAATGGATAATAAAAATAAGTTTGTGCGCGAGGTAGCGGAGAAGAAGTACGAATACGGCTTCACTACCGATGTACAGACCGAGGTGATAGATAAAGGACTCTCGGAGGATGTGGTAAGACTGATCTCTGAGAAAAAAGGGGAACCCGACTGGTTGTTGGAGTTCCGACTGAATGCTTTTCGCTATTGGCAAACGCTGGAGGCTCCTACATGGGGACACCTGAAGATGCCTGAGATAGACTATCAGGATATAAGCTACTACGCCAATCCCACGGCAGGAAAGTCTGGAAATTCTGGAAACACCAAAGAGATAGATCCCGAGCTGATGAAAACCTTCGATAAGTTAGGCATCCCCTTGGAGGAGCGTCTGGCACTGAGCGGTACGGCGGTAGATGCTGTGATGGACTCGGTGAGCGTGAAGACTACCTTCCGTGAGAAGCTGAAGGAAAAGGGCATTATCTTCTGCTCTATCAGCGAGGCCGTGAAGGAACACCCCGAACTGGTACGTGAATACTTGGGCAGTGTGGTGCCTTACAAGGATAACTTCTTTGCAGCCCTTAATTCAGCTGTATTCTCGGACGGCTCCTTTGTCTATATTCCCACGGGTGTTCGTTGCCCCATGGAGTTGAGTACTTATTTCCGCATCAACGCCAGAGGAACGGGCCAGTTTGAGCGTACCCTTATCGTATGTGACGATGATGCCTACGTAAGTTATCTGGAGGGTTGTACAGCTCCGATGCGCGACGAGAACCAATTGCATGCTGCCATCGTGGAGATTGTGGTGAAGGAGAATGCTGAGGTGAAGTACAGTACCGTTCAAAACTGGTACCCTGGTGATGCTGAGGGTAAGGGCGGTGTGCTGAACTTGGTAACCAAACGTGGTCACCTGAGAGGTAGGAACAGTCGCCTCTCTTGGACCCAGGTGGAGACGGGTAGTGCCATCACATGGAAATATCCCAGCTGTGTGCTGAGTGGAGAAGGGGCGCAGGCCGAGTTCTATAGCGTGGCCGTGACCAATAACTATCAGCAAGCTGATACAGGCACCAAGATGATTCACATAGGCAAGAATACTAAGAGCACAATCATCAGTAAGGGTATCAGTGCAGGAAAGAGTCAGAATGCCTATCGTGGTTTGGTAAAGGTAGCCAAGACTGCTGATAATGCCCGCAACTATAGCAGCTGCGACTCGCTGCTGCTGGGCAGTAAGTGCGGTGCTCATACTTTCCCATATATGGATGTTCATAATGATACGGCGGTGGTGGAGCATGAAGCAACGACCAGCAAGATTTCAGAGGATCAGCTCTTCTATTGCAATCAACGTGGCATTAATACTGAGGAGGCTGTGAGCCTAATAGTAAACGGATACGCTAAAGAGGTAATAAACAAACTTCCCATGGAGTTCGCCGTAGAAGCACAGAAACTGCTGGGCGTAAGTCTGGAAGGAAGCGTAGGATAGAAATATGTTACAGATAAATAATTTACATGCCAGGATTAATGGCAAGGAGATTCTGAAAGGTATAAACCTGACCGTAAGAGACGGTGAGGTGCATGCCATTATGGGACTGAACGGTGCTGGCAAGAGTACGCTGAGCAATGTAATCGTGGGGCATCCTGCCTATGAGGTTACAGAGGGCGAGATTATCTTCAACGGCAAGGATTTGCTAAAGATGTCACCTGAAGAACGTGCTCATGAGGGTATCTTCCTGTCGTTTCAGCAACCTGTGGAAATTCCTGGTGTAAGCATGGTTAACTTTATGCGTGCTGCGCTGAATGCCAAGCGTCAGTATAAGGGGGAGGAACCCCTGAGTGCAGGCGACTTCCTGAAGTTGATGCGTGAGAAACGTCAGATAGTGGAGTTGGACAGCCGACTGACCAGCAGAAGCGTAAACGAAGGTTTCTCAGGCGGAGAAAAGAAACGCAACGAGATATTCCAGATGGCTATGCTGGAGCCTACATTCAGCATTCTGGACGAGACAGACAGCGGATTGGATGTAGATGCCTTGCGCATCGTGGCCGAGGGATTTAATAAGCTTCGTACCCCACAGACTAGCGCTTTGGTGATTACCCATTACCAGCGTCTGCTGGATTACCTGAAGCCTGACATCATACATGTGCTCATAGGTGGAATGATTGTCAAGACGGCTGGTCCTGAGTTGGCACTTGAGATCGAGAACCGTGGTTTCGACTGGATAAAAGAAGAGGTGGGTCTGTAAGCTATGGCAGAGGATACAAGACAATATACTGATTTCTATGCTCAAGCAGGCAAACTGATCTGCGAGCGCTCCTGCGAGGTGATGAACGCCCCGCGCGCAGAGGCTTTGCAGACCTTCTCGACCCTAGGATTCCCTACCAAAAAGGTGGAGCGCTACAAATATACCGATGTAGCAGAGGACTTTGCTCCCAATTACGGAATTGCCCTTATGCCCTTGCTAGTAACAGGTTTGCCTTACTGCCATCGTATCAGCGAGGCTCCCATTGACGTTACCCCATATTATAACAGATTGACGGACAGACAGGATGCTGTAGTGGCGTTGAACACTATGCTTAGCGTAGATGCTTTGGTCATCTATGTACCGCGCAATACCAAAGTGGAGCACCCCATTCAGATAAGCAATGTGCTGAAGGGCGAGCAGGACACGATGGTAAACCGTCGTATCTTGATTATTTTAGAGCAATGTGCCGAAGCTGACATCGTAATAACCGACAAGGCTGTAGACCACTCGCATTTCCTGACCAATCAGGTGATAGAGGTCTTTGCCGGCGACGGTAGTCATCTGAACCTATATGAAGTAGAAGAGACGCATCTGTTGTGTACACGTTACAGTAGCGTCTTCGTGCAGCAAGGCAGGGATAGTCATGTACGCCACACTAGCTTTACACTCTTCAACGGACACACTAGAAACCGTTTGGATGTAAGTTTGCAAGGCGAAGGTTCCGAGGTAATCTTGAACGGTTGCGTAATAGCAGACAAGACACAGCATGTAGACAACAATACGCTGATAGACCATCAGGTAAGCAACTGTCAAAGCAACGAACTGTACAAGTATGTACTGGACGATAGTGCTGTGGGTGCATTTGCGGGTAGGATTCTGGTGCGCGAAGGTGCTCAGAAGACCGTCAGCAATGAGACCAATGCCAATTTGTGTGCAACCCCATCGGCTCGTATGTACACCCAGCCCATGCTGGAGATTTATGCCGATGATGTAAAGTGCAGCCACGGCAGTACGGTGGGGCAGATTAGTGATGCAGCCCTCTTCTATATGCGTCAGCGTGGTATTCCTGAAAAGGAGGCAAGGCTGCTGCTGAAGTCGGCCTTCATCACAGAAGTAATTGAAACTATCCCCTTTGAGGCTCTGCGCGACAGGCTCCACTATCTGGTGGACAAGCGTCTGAGGGGAGAACTAAGCAAATGTGAAGGATGCAAGCTATGCAAGTAAGAAGCGATTTCCCTATACTCACTAAGACCATTTACAAAAAGTACCCGTTGGTCTATCTTGATAATGCAGCCACTACTCAGAAACCTCGTCAGGTGGTTGAGGCCATGACGGAGGAGTACTATAATGTGAATGCCAATGTGCACAGAGGCGTTCATTTCCTCTCGCAGCAGGCTACAGAACTGCATGAGGGAAGCCGGGAAACGGTCAGAAAATTCCTAAATGCCCAGAGTACCGGCGAGATTGTTTTTACTCGTGGTACAACGGAGAGCATCAATCTGGTAGCTCAATGCTTCTCTGATGCTTTTATGAAGGAAGGCGATGAGGTGATTGTGAGTGAGATGGAGCATCATTCTAATATCGTTTCATGGCAGTTGCAGCAGCAAAGGAAGGGTATTAAGCTACGTGTGATTCCTATTACGGATGACGGACAACTTCGCCTTGACGAATATGAAAAACTCTTCAATGACCGTACCCGTATCGTTAGTGTAACGCACGTTAGCAATGTACTGGGTACAATCAATCCTGTAAAGGATATCATCCGCATAGCTCATGAGCATGGCGTTCCCGTGCTGATAGATGGTGCGCAGAGTACACCTCACATGAAGGTGGATGTGCGGGAGTTGGATTGCGACTTCTTTGCCTTCAGCGGTCATAAGATATACGGTCCTACGGGTATTGGCGTATTGTACGGTAAAGAGCAACTACTGGAGAAACTGCCTCCGTATATGGGTGGCGGTGAGATGATAAAGAATGTTAGTTTTGAACGGACAACCTTCAATGCGTTACCCTTCAAGTTCGAGGCTGGAACACCCGACTATGTAGCCAGCACAGGCTTGGCAAGAGCGTTGGATTATGTAAGCAATATAGGCCTTGATGCCATCGAGGCACACGAGCGCGACCTTACCGCATATGCCATGCAGCGTATGGCGGAGATTGAAGGTATGAAGATATATGGTCCTGCAGATGTGAATATTCACGATGCAGTAATCAGTTTTCAGGTGGGTAATATTCACCATCTGGATATGGGGACATTGCTCGACCGATTGGGCATTGCTGTCCGCACAGGCCATCATTGTGCCGAACCATTGATGCGCAGACTGGGCATTAAGGGAACCTGTCGCGCTAGCTTTGCGTTATACAACACCCGTGAGGAGGTGGATGCTTTGGTGGCAGGTATTCAGCGAGTTAAACAAATGTTCTAAGAGATATGTTACTTCCGTTCTATAAAGAAGGTCTGGTAGAAGCTGGTTGCGATGAGGCTGGCAGAGGTTGTCTGGCTGGTCCTGTATTCGCTGCCGCTGTGGTATTGCCATCCGACTTTAAGAATGAGATGTTGAACGACTCTAAACAACTGACAGAGAAGAAACGCTACCAGTTGCGCGAGGTGATAGAACGTGAGGCGCTGGCATGGGCTGTGGGCATTGTGGATAATAAGGAGATAGACCAGATAAATATCTTGAATGCCAGCATCTTGGCTATGCATAGGGCTCTGGATCAATTAAAGGTTAGACCAGAGAACATCATCGTGGACGGTAACCGTTGGAAACCATACAGGGATATACCTGGCACTACCATCGTGAAGGGAGACGGCAAATACCTCTCCATAGCAGCAGCGAGTATTCTAGCTAAGACGTACAGGGACGATTTTATGCTGCGTATCCATGAGGAGTACCCTCAGTATCACTGGGATAAGAACAAAGGCTATCCGGCTAAGGTGCATCGTGAGGCAATCCGGCAGTTCGGCACAACACCCTACCACAGGATGAGCTTCAACTTGTTAGGAAAAACACAACAACTGGAATTCGATTTCGGCTAAGAAAGAGGCTAGCGAGTCTCATGAAGGTAAATAAAAACTATTAATCTTAAATCAATTAGTTATGCAAAAAAACAACATTTATGGAGTTTTAAAGCTAATGATTACAGTCATCGTTTGTTTTGTATCAATTAGCGTTTTTTCAAAGACTGAGGTAAATGTGGAGACGGCAGGTACGCTCTCCTCGTTACTGACATCTACACAAACTGAATTGAAGGTAACGGGCGTTATCAACGGAACAGATATCAAGTACATTCGTTCGTTGATAACAGCAGGAAGGGTCAAGAAACTTGATTTTTCGGGCGTTAGCATCGTTGCTGGCGGTCAGGCTTATTACGAGAATTATACAACGGAGAATGATATCATCGGCAAAAAGATGTTCTACCAATGCTCGAGCCTTCAGTCGATGGTACTGCCCTCATCGGTAACAACAATTAAGGATGAGGCCTTTGCCAATACGGGGCTTACGTCGATTGACTTGCCCAATAGCGTTAAGTCGGTTGGCGACGATGCCTTTGCATATTGTAACAATCTGGCAACAGTGGTCATCGGCAAAAGGGTGAATACGCTGAGCAAAGGCTCGTTCTACGGCTCTAACGTGAAAAAAGCCTATGTAAAGCCGATGATTCCACCATCGGTGAATTCTTATCTCTTCTCATCCAACCCCACAGTATATGTTTATCAGGAGGTTCTGAACGATTACAAACAATCTGATTGGAAAAATTACTATGGTAAGATATATGGAACGCTGGCAAACACCTATCCTCAGG
Source organism: Bacteroidaceae bacterium (assembly GCA_024683455.1). Lineage (GTDB taxonomy): Bacteria > Bacteroidota > Bacteroidia > Bacteroidales > Bacteroidaceae > Physcousia. The sequence continues at coordinate 26,232 of JAIKYE010000078.1, read as the reverse complement.
AGTCTGATGACTATAGCGTCGAAAATGCAAAGTGCAGTCAGTTCTTTGCGGATGCTGCTTGTACAGAGTTGAAGCCCCAATATCAGGCTATGAGTGACACGGAGTTGGCTGTAGCCTTTGCTGAGGCAGAGATGCCAACTTATATGATTTCTATTGCCCTTAAAATCAAGAATAATACATGGGCCGAGTATGAGCAAGAGTTCCGTATACACTCATACAAGCCATACAGCGACGCCAAATATTGGAACGATAAATTGTGGACACGCACAGCATCCTATATGGGTAATCCCACAGGTATTCTTACCTCGGGCTTTTCCGATAAGTTGTATGTGTTTGTTGACAGCGATGTGCCTTCAGATGCAACACTGTACATCGCAAGTATTGGTGTGGATAAGTCGATTACCAGTGCCCAATTCGGCCAGAAACTTGAGAGAGGTCTTAACATCATAGACGGAGATGCTGGTAAGCTTTTCTATATTCTATATACTGTTGATACCAAGTCTATGACCAAGCGAGTAACCGAGTGGCCAGATATAAAGATTCATATAGAGGGCGGTAGGGTAGAAGGCTACTTCGATGCAGCTCGCCATACTGATGCTGACTATAAGAAGTTACTTGATAACGCTACTCATCAAGCTTTTGTCCTTAAAGGAAAACATTCTGTTTTGAGCATATGGACATCTATCCTCAGGAGTTGGCATCCCAACAAGATAGCTAAGGTCGTGGAGTGCACAGATAGTATCTCGGTATGGGAAAAGGATCTGCTGGGTATCTGTGAGTCTGTGGCTAACGGTGAGAAGGCTGGTGCTCCTTGGTATGTCAGTGGCGGTGATGCCTTTTATCCTGGCTATTTCAACAATCCTGCATTTGTAGATAACGATTCTCCTGGTTCTTATGCTCATGCCACAGAGTTTGGTATTCACCTTTCATCGGGTGCTTCTGAGCACTTCTTGGATGTTTACAATACAAATGTCGAAGGTTACGACGAGGGTGGTATCGCACATGAATTCGGACATCAGCATCAGTCTCCAATCATGTTGGAGGGCGTGACGGAAGGTAGCAATGATCTCTTCTCTAACCTCTGTCGTTTCCTTATGGGACACAGAGCATCTACAGGTCGCCCCTTGAGTGTTGCTATGCAGGAGTATGCTCGTAAGGAGCCTTTCTATTGGAGACCCGTTGACAATAGTTGTCTTCGTATGTACTACTCTCTCTATCTGTATTATCATCAGGCACAGAAGAATACATCCTTCTATCCGGAACTCTTCAAGGCTTTGCGCAATGATAGGATAGAGCCTTATGGCCAGAATACCAATGAATCGGGTTTGAAATTTGTTCGTAAGGTTTGTGAGGTTGCGCAGGAGGACCTTACCGACTTCTTTACCTTCTATGGCTTCTTTGAACCAGCAACGAATCGTTATCTGGAATGCTATGGTGACCATCATGTTACCAACAGGCTGACAGATATTAACAATACGAAGAATATAATCTCTCAGTATCCCAAAAAGAATCATGAAATAGTCTTTGTAGAGGATCGCGTGGAGAGTATTCCTACCACAGGTTTCATCGTGACAGCCGGACAGCAGCGTTTCTATCGTAATCAAGAAAAATTAGGGCAGTGTGGCGATCTTGGTCAGTTTACCAGCTACCTTCCTGGAGCTGGCACACCTTCATCCTATGTATATCTGAAGGCCGACAGCCTGTACGCTATGGAAGGTACTGGAGGTGTGGGCTTCCTGATGATGAACGAGGATGGTGACTTGAGATATGCTTCCAATGCCAAGGATGTATGTATTCCTAGTAGCGTTATTCGCGATTTTGATATTTACTCTGTTGATGCTGATGGATCGCTACACGAAATTTCCAAGATATCAGGAGGCAAGGCAAGTGTTTCGCAGAGCACTGCAGGCCAGCTCGAGAACAAAATGTCAAACCTTGCTATAAAGCTCACCCTTAGTGGAAAAATGAATGGTACGGACATCAAGTATATGCGTAAGCTTATCGCTGAGAAGCATTTGGCTTCGTTGGATTTGACAAGCGCTAAGGTTGTTTCGGGCGGTTCGGCTTACGATGGAACTCATAGAACATCCAACAATGTCTTGGGCGATAATACTTTCAAAGATTATACCAAATTGGTTTCCGTAAAATTACCCAGTTCGCTTACCAAGATTGGAAAAGAGGCTTTTACATCCACAGGACTTAAGACGATTGAGATTCCTGAGAAGGTGACTTCAATTGGAGAAGATGCCTTTGCTTATTGCAACAATTTGCGAACTGTGGTTATAGGTAAGGCTGTCAATACATTATCTAAAGGTGTGTTCTACGGCTCTGAAGTCAAGGATGTATATATGATGACAACAACGCCCCCCAGCACCAATGGTTATACGTTTAGCAGTGAACCAACCATTCATGTCTATGCCAATGCTGTCTCAAGATATACGTCAGCAGGCTGGGGCGAATTTGGTACAATCGTGGGAGACCTAGACGAATGGGAGACAAGTACCAACAATGCTACAGGCATTGTAGAAACAGCTAATACAACTTTCAAACATCAGAATGAGGAAGCCGTTTACAACCTGAGTGGTCAGCGAGTAAATAATCCCGGAAAGGGCTTGTATGTTGTAGGTGGCAGGAAGGTTGTTTTGAAATAAGAATTATTCAGCCCCCAAGAGATGTAAATATCGCTTATGTCGATTACAACCTTGGGGGTTGTTTTTGCCTTTCTTTTGTTCGTATCTCATTTTTTTGTTGTACCTTTGCAGCCGAAAAATGGAATAACGAAAAAAAACAGAAAATATTATGGCTAAGAAAGCGCTTTTGATGATCCTTGACGGATGGGGCATCGGTAATAAAAGTAAGGGTGATGTTATCTTTAATACACCTACTCCTTATATGGATTCTTTGCAGAAGAACTATCCCAATAGTCAGTTGTTGGCTTGTGGTGAGAACGTGGGTCTGCCTGACGGACAAATGGGTAACTCTGAAGTAGGTCACCTAAATATTGGTGCTGGAAGAATCGTTTATCAGGACTTGGTTAAAATCAACCGTGCTTGTGCAGACGGTAGCATTCTGAAGAACCCTGAGATTGTAAATGCCTATGAGTATGCTACATTGAACGGCAAGAATGTTCATCTGATGGGTCTGACCAGCAATGGCGGCGTTCACTCTTCATTGGACCATCTGTTCAAACTTATTGAGATTGGTAAGGAATATAAAGTCCAGAATACCTTTGTTCACTGCTTTATGGATGGTCGTGATACCGATCCTAAGAGCGGCAAAGGCTTTATTGAGCAGGTTACAGCTAAATGTGCAGAGGCAGGCAATGCTGCTATTGCCAGCATTGTAGGACGTTTCTACGCTATGGACCGTGATAAGCGTTGGGAGCGTGTGAAGGTTGCTTATGATTTGCTCGTTAGCGCAGAGGGTAAGCAGGCTACCAATATGGTGGATGCTATGCAGGATAGCTATGATGAGGGCGTAACGGACGAATTTATCAAGCCAATTAACAACAGTACCATCGACGGAACTATCAAGGAGGGAGACGTTGTTATCTTCTTTAACTATCGTAATGACCGAGCCAAGGAGTTGACCGTAGTCCTGACACAACAAGATATGCCTGAGCAGGAGATGAAGACTATCCCCGGTTTGCAGTACTATTGTATGACTCCATACGATGCCAGTTTCAAGGGTGTACATATCCTTTTCCCTAAGGAGAATGTTACAAATACACTGGGCGAGTACATCAGTAGCAAGGGTCTGAAACAATTGCATACTGCCGAGACAGAGAAATATGCTCATGTTACTTTCTTCTTTAACGGTGGACGCGAGGCTCCCTATGAGGGTGAGGAACGTATCTTGGTTGCTAGTCCTAAGGTTGCCACTTACGACCTGAAGCCAGAGATGAGTGCATTCGAGGTTAAGGATAAGTTGGTTGCAGCTATCAAGGAAGATAAGTATGACTTTATCGTTGTTAACTTTGCTAACGGAGACATGGTTGGGCATACTGGTGTTTATGAGGCTATAGAGGCAGCTGTAAAGGCTGTGGACAAATGTGTAAGCGAGGTTGTAGAGACAGCTAAGGAGATTGGCTACGAAACGATCATTATAGCTGACCACGGTAATGCTGATAATGCACTGAATTCTGATGGTACACCTAACACGGCCCACTCTCTGAATGCTGTTCCCTTTATTTATGTAACAGAGAATAAGGATGCTAAGGTTGAGGACGGTGTATTGGCTGATGTGGCTCCCAGTATCCTGCACATCATGGGCTTGGAGCAGCCTGCCGATATGACGGGTAAGTGCCTGATTAAATAATGAATGTAAAGATAGAAGAGAGCTGGAAGGCTCACTTGAATACAGAGTTCGAGAAGCCATACTTTGAGCAGTTGACACAATTTGTCCGCTCGGAGTATGGCTCCTGCGTTTGTTATCCTCCGGGGAAGCTTATCTTTAACGCTTTTGATACAACTCCGTTTGATCAAGTTCGGGTGGTTATCTTAGGACAGGATCCTTATCACGAACCCAATCAGGCGCATGGACTTTGCTTCAGCGTGAATGATGGAGTGCAGTTCCCACCTTCGTTACAGAATATTTTCAAGGAGATTGAAGCAGAGATGGGGACTCCAATTCCTCAAAGTGGAAATCTTACGCGATGGGCAAAACAGGGAGTATTCTTACTAAATACCTGTCTGAGCGTGCGTCAGCATCAGGCTTTTAGTCATAGCGGTCACGGATGGGAAACGTTCACGGATGCTGTCATTAGTATACTGAGCAGAGAGCGTGAAGGGTTGGTATTTATGCTTTGGGGTGCTCCTGCAGGAAAGAAGGCAGCTCTGATAGATGCCACAAAGCATTGTATTCTGCGGTCAGCTCATCCCAGTCCCCTGAGTGCATACAGAGGCTTCTTTGGCAACAATCACTTTAGTCTGTGCAATCAATATCTACAGCAGCATGGTCAACAACCTATCCAATGGTAATAAGGAATTGCCCCCTATGTTGATGGTGGGCGATGTGATTGTGCATACTGATGTTGTAACGGAGTTTTTCTGCTGTGATATCGAGAAGTGCAAGGGACGTTGCTGTGAGGAAGGAGATGCTGGGGCGCCTGTAACACTAGAGGAGATAGCTTACATCGAAAAACAACTGGATAAGTTGTGGCCAGACTTGAATGCTCAGGCTCAAGCGGTGATAGACAAACAGGGGGTTGCTTATACAGATCCAGAAGGAGAGTTGGTAACCAGTATCATAGGCAGCTGCGATTGTTGTTTCCGTGGGCAGAAAGGTTGTCTCTTGTCACAGCGTCCTATCAGTTGTCACCTGTATCCTATCCGTGAGAAAAAAATGGGAACCCTGACGGGACTTAACTATCATCGTTGGGATATTTGCAAGGATGCGGTGATATTAGGCACGGAACGTGGTTTGCGCGTTTATCAGTTCTTAAAAGAGCCTCTCATTCGCAGGTTTGGTGAAGCGTGGTACCAAGAGCTGGAACAAGTGGTCTGTGAACTGAAGTCGCAAGGCTATATAAAATAGGTTGCTAAGAAAATTATTGCTTTGTTTAAAGTTAAAGAAGATATATCATGGAAAGAGAAGAACTTGTTCTTAGCTTCCTTCGGGAGCATGGTATTGCTTTCACCAACTATAATCATCCTGAAGGGAAGACCATAGAGGAGGCTAAGAGATGGTGGAAGGATGATGGCAGTATACATTGTAAGAATATCTTTCTGCGTAATCATAAGGGGAATCAACATTATTTGGTGTGTTTTCATTGCGACTATGATTTGGATATTCATGAATTGGAACACCGCCTGAAGGCTGCCCTTACCGCCCAAGGGATGAATGCACCAGGAAAGCTCTCCTTTGCCTCACCTGAGCGTATGATGCGATATCTTGGCTTGGAGCCTGGCAGCGTATCACCATTTGGATTGATAAATGATACGGAACATCATGTTCACCTCTTTCTTGATAGCCGATTGCAGGACGCGGAAACGTTGAGTTTCCATCCTAACGATTGTAGAGGAACGGTGGTGATAAGCAGGGGTGAGTTCGAACGTTACTTACAGATTGTGGGAAATACTTACGAATATATTACATTGTGAAAAATAATAGGGGCGTCACGTAATGTGGCACCCCTATTCAGTTATTTAAGATTAGAATAATTTATGCATCAATGTTTGCATATACTGCGTTTTGCTCTATGAACTCACGACGTGGGCCTACATCTTCGCCCATCAGCATAGAGAATACATAGTCTGCGGCTGCAGCATCTTCGATGGTAACTTGTTTGAGCAGGCGAGTCTCTGGGTTCATGGTTGTTTCCCATAGTTGCTCGGGGTTCATTTCACCAAGACCTTTATAACGCTGTGTGAACATGCCCTCTTCCTTACCTCCATTGTATTTCTCCATGAAGCGCAGACGGTCTTCCTCGGTATAGCAGTATTCCTCAACCTTGCCAATTTTGCAACGATAGAGAGGAGGTGTAGCAATATATAGACGACCATCGCGGATTAGCTGAGGCATGAAACGGAAGAAGAGCGTCATCAGAAGGGTGTCGATGTGAGAACCATCGACATCGGCATCGGTCATGATTATTGTCTTGTAATAACGCAACTTATCGTAGTTGGCTTCCTTATAATCATCGGGGTTCAAGCCAAACTTGACACCTAGAGCTTGGAAGATGTTGTTTACCTCTTCGTGCTCGAAGGCCTTGTTCCACATTACGCGCTCTACGTTGAAGATCTTACCACGAATGGGGAGGATTGCTTGGAAGTGACGATTACGTCCTTGTTTTGCAGAACCACCGGCAGAGTCACCCTCGACAATAAAGAGTTCGCCTGCTGCAGGATCCTTGTCGGAACAGTCGGCCAATTTGCCGGGTAGACCACCACCACTCATTGGGTTTTTGCGTTGAACATTCTCTCGTGCCTTGCGTGCTGCAACACGAGCCTGAGCGGCTAACAATACTTTCTCTACGATAAGCTTGGCCTCACGTGGATTCTCCTCGAGATATTGCGAAAGTGCTTCGCCTACAGCTTGCTGTACTGCACCAGCAACTTCGCTGTTACCCAATTTCGTCTTTGTCTGACCCTCGAATTGAGGCTCTGCAACTTTAATAGAAATGACGGCAGTCAGACCTTCACGGAAGTCTTCACCGCTGATTTCAATGTTGTTCTTAGATAATTTCTCTAGTTCCTTTGTGCATTCTTGCTCTGCGTATGTTTTAAGGGTACGTGTGAGCGCTGCACGAAATCCCTGTAAGTGGGTGCCGCCCTCTATGGTATTAATGTTGTTGACATACGAATGTAAATTCTCGGAGTAGGCGGTGTTGTACATGATAGCCACCTCGATGGGTATACCCTGCTTCTCGGTGTTTAAGTAAATGACATCGTTGAAGAGTGAGGTACGTGTACTCTCAATGTAACGGACAAAGTCCTTAAGGCCGCCTTCACTATAAAACTTCTCGGAACGTGTCTTGCCCTCCTCGTCTGGACGGAGGTCGGTAAGCGTGATGGTGATGCCGGCATTCAGGTAAGCCAACTCGCGCATACGGTTAGCTAGAATCTCGTATTTGTATGTTGTAGTGGTGAAGATGCTCCCGTCGGGCCAGAATTGCTGACGAGTACCGCGCAACTCGGTTTCACCAATCACAGTTACTGGAGCCAGGGGCTTTCCAATGTGATATTCCTGTTGATAAATTTTTCCGTCACGATAAACTTGTGATACCATCTTTGTGGAGAGGGCGTTTACACAACTAACACCTACACCATGTAAACCACCGCTGACCTTGTAACTGCCTTTGTCGAATTTACCTCCGGCATGCAGAACGGTCATAACGACCTCAAGGGCACTCTTGTGCTCTTTCTCGTGCATGTCAACTGGAATTCCTCGACCGTTATCCTGTACGGTAATAGAGTTGTCTTCGTTGATGGTTACCTCAATATGTGTACAGTATCCGGCTAAAGCTTCGTCGATGGAGTTGTCTACCGTCTCATATACAAGGTGATGCAATCCCTTTTCGCTGATATCGCCAATGTACATGGCGGGACGTTTGCGTACGGCCTCTAATCCTTCCAACACTTGGATGTTAGAGGCGCTATATTCCGCGTTGTTTTTTTGTATTTCTTCCATTGTTTAAGAATGACGTTAAATTTGGTACAAATTTATATAAAAAAAAACAAACGGCAAAGGAAAGAAAACAAAAAAAGCAGCTCCCGTATGGAAACTGCTTTTACTCGTGTCCGCTATGACAAATAGAGTGCAATTATGCTAGCTTCTGAATATGACGAGCCAGCTTAGACTTTAGGTTTGCAGCCTTATTCTTGTGAATAATATTTACCTTAGCCAACTTGTCCAAAGCTTTCTGGACGCTTGGGAACAATTCGATAGCTGCAGCCTTGTCTGTGGTTGCACGCAACTTGCGTACAGCATTACGCATTGTTTTGGCGTAATATCTGTTGTGGAGTCTTCTTTTCTCCTCCTGACGGATTCTCTTGACTGATGATTTGTGATTAGCCATTTTGAACTTTCTTTATTTTCTTTTGTTTTTTGTAGTCCCTAGGAGAGTCGAACTCCTCTTTAGAGAATGAAAATCTCTCGTCCTAACCGATAGACGAAGGGACCGAACCTTCGGCTTTTTAGCCTGTGCTTTCGAGGGAGTTTCCTCAATTGCGGTTGCAAAGGTAGTTCTTTTTCGTTGACCAACAAAATATTTTTGAAGAAAAATGTCTTTTATGTTGTAAAAATGAGGGAATGCATGGGTAAAACCATACTTTTTTGTAACTTTACAAGACGAAATGAAGTATTGAGAACATGTTGGAACGAACGTTAGGGGTTGTGCTACATCAGATAAGATATAATGATGATAACGTTATTGTAAATATCTACACACAACAGCATGGGAATGTTGGTTTTATAGTTAAGACATCCAAGCAGAAACGAGGTAATGTTAAGACGTTGCTTCTGCGTCCGTTAAATATATTGGAGATTGATTTTGACTTTAGACCTTCTCAGACTTTACAACGGATAAGTGATATGAGACTACACATTTCTTACGATTCATTACCATATGATCATGTAAAAGGAACGTTGGCTCTATTTCTATCTGAGATTTTATACCATGCTTTAAAGCACGAGATGGAAAACCCTCCGTTATTCCAGTATCTGTACAATAGTCTCCAATGGCTCGATCGGTCTGAAAATGGAGTAGCAAATTTTCATCTTGTATTCTTACTTCACCTAACCCGTTTTTTAGGTTTCTGGCCTAATGTTAGAGAGTACGAGCAGGGAATGGTATTTGATATGAGGGATGCTGTGATGATAAATTCGCTTCCTGCACACGGGCAATATCTGAGTTCTGAAGAATCAGTTTTCCTTCCTCGTTTGTTGAGGATGGACTATTCTACAATTCATCTTTTCAGATTCAACCGCCAGCAAAGGGCGAGAATACTGGATGCATTAGTAGATTATTATCGCATGCACATCCCAGAAATTCCTGAATTAAAGTCCTTGGATGTGCTGCGAACTGTGTTTTCTTAGAGATTGTTCCGTATTAAAAATTAAATGTCAAAATGCCATCTGATTCCGTTTCAGATTCAGGCGTAGGCGTGCTCTCTATGGGTCTGTTGGTTGATTTTATGGAAGATAATTTATTCAGGTCATCTTTTGTACGACGATAAGTGGGTAATGTTTCTACCATTGAGATGATATCGTCATTATCAAGTTCGTCGTCTCTGAAGATGTGAACGTAGCGACGACGGCGGGGAGATGACTTGTCGCTGCCGTAGTATATTTCCATACGTTCTCCCTCTTTCTGCTTCTCTTCCTGTTCAAGAGCGGCTTTTTCACGGGATTGCTGTTCAGACATCTCTGTAATACCTGGAACATTCTGAAGCCCGAACCCGGTAGCGAGCAACGTTATTTTAACTTTGTTACCTAATGAACTGTCTGTAGCCAAGCCCCATTTCGTTTCTACGTCTTCGCGGAACTTACTCATAAATTCATGTACTTCATTAATCTCTTCCATCATAAGGCTTTCGTCTTCCTTATCGCTACAGAAGTTGATGTTTAGAAGTACCTTCTTTGAATTGAAAATGTCGTTATTGTTCAGCAAAGGACTATTCAAAGCTTCATTGATGGCCTTCGTAACACGATTCTCGCCTTCTCCGTATCCTGTACTCATGATTGCAACTCCACCATCTTTCAGAACGGTTGTTACATCCTGGAAGTCGAGGTTCATGATACCATGCATAGTGATAATCTCTGCAATGCTCTTTGCAGCAATGCTGAGGGTGTCATCGGCTTTTGCGAAAGCTGTCAGTACGGTTAGTTCTGGGTAAATTTCGCGTAATCGTTCGTTGTTAATAACTAGCAATGCATCAACATGCTTAGATATTTCTTCTACGCCATCCAACGCCTGATTGATTTTTTTGTTGCCTTCGAATTTGAAGGGTATGGTTACAATTCCGACGGTAAGGATACCTGCGTCTTTAGCACATTGTGCTATGATAGGAGCAGCGCCAGTTCCAGTTCCTCCACCCATTCCCGCAGTGATAAATACCATACGGGTACCGTCACTGAGCATTTCTTTAATCTCGTCCATGCTTTCCAGTGCGGCCTGTCTTGCCTTCTCAGGACGGTTTCCTGCTCCTAGTCCATCTTTTCCTAACTGGAGATGGTTGGGTATGGGAGAGTCGCTTAAAGCTTTCTTGTCGGTATTACATAACACGTAGGTAACATCATGTATACCTTCACGATACATGTGATTAACGGCATTACCACCACCACCGCCAACACCAATGACCTTGATGATGCTTTGTGATGCTTTTGACTCGAAGTTAAAAGAAATGCCTCCTTGGTTGAAATTCATATTGTCTGCCATAATACTCTTTCTTTTTCCGTTAATTTTAGTCAGTTATCTCTTCATCCTCAGGGTCGGTCAGCATCTTCTTTATTTCGCTAAATACATTGCTTATCCTCTTTTTTATGCCGCCATCCTTTTTCGGTTTTTCTTTTTTCTCAGTTTCCTCTTCTATTGTTGTTCCTAAACCTTCTACAACTGTTTCGTCCTTTTGGGAAGTGATGTTTTCCGTTGATTCCTCTTTTTCTTGTGTTGTAGATGTTGGTGGAACCTCAGGTGTAACAGTAGCCTGTCCTACACAGTTTTGGTCTCCCTTGAGTAAAAGTGCCATAAGACTATATAGGTTGCTATCCTCTGGGATGTAAATATTGGGAGCCAGACTGATATTAAACGGCAATCCTTTGGCAAGTCGAATCTGCTTGTCTGTTTGCGAGTATTCTGTAATTGCCTTAATAAGATTCTTTGCTTTGCTTGTACCACCTGTCAACAGTATTCCGGATAGCAGTTTGTCATTGTATTGCTTAATATGCGCCCAGATATTAACGATAATTTCTTCGTATCTGGCTTCTGTGATATTTGAGAGCTCACCTTCTGTGATAGTACGGTCAAAACTTATCTGAATCTTGTTCTTGTTGGGTTCTTCCTCGTTCTCATGCCATGCCGTTCCATATTTTAATTTAAGTTGTTCGGCTTCTCCTAGTTCTATACTCTTTGTACTGATGTCCGTGGTAACATTGCTGCCACCTAAGGGGATTACGACAAGATGTCGGAGTATATTGGAGTAATAAACAGAGATGGTAGTTGTGTCTGCTCCAATATCCACTAAAGCGCATCCTGAGCGTTTCTCATTGGCATTGAGTAAACAGTCTGCCAGACATATGGGTGAGATAAGTAGGTCGGCCACCTCAAGTCCCGCATTCTTTACGCAACGTTCGATATTCTCGCTTACGCCATTACGGGCGACAACGTTAACGAAACGTGCTTCTATATGTTCGCATTGCATGCCAACAGGATCCTGAACATAGCGATTTCCTATTTTGTATTCCTGAGGAATTACATCATGGATTTTAGCTTGCGGATATATTACATTGTTATTTATTTCCTTAAGCTGATCTATTATCTTGTTGTCTATAAGCGTTTTCTCTGCGAACTGATATGGAACTTTGTTTTCCATTGTTCTCAGAGATTGGCCAGAGAGTCCCACAAATATTCGTGTTGTGGATATACCCAATTCATCATTGATTTTCTTCACAACATGCGATATAGCTTGCGTAGTTTTGTCGATATTATCAACGAGTCCTTTCCTGATGGAGTCATTGGTTTCTTCTTGTGAAATAGCCAAGATTCGCATAGTGCCATCTGGCTCCCTTTTACCAGCAATGCCCCTAATGGCGGTGGAACCTAGTTCCACGGCAACGATAATGTCCTTTTCTGCTCCCATAGTCTATATTTTTTTTGTGTTATTTTTCTTGGTACATACAATCTGTCCGTCAAATGACAAGTTAATAATGGAGTATTTGTTCCATCCTGTCTTACTAAGGCCGTTTTTATAAAAAATCATCAATTTATCAAGTTTCTTTTTGAAGTTTTCTACTGTTCCTAATATAATAACATGTTCTCCAACCCTTGGGTATAGCTCTATCTCATGGTTGTCTGTCACATGAATCTGCTCTATTTGTTTGTCCCAAAAATCATCTTTATGTATGTACTTGGCCAATTCTATAAGGTTTTTCTTTGCGTAGTCTTTGGTGATGTTACCTGTTGCTACACAGAGGTCTATGTTCATATTTTCTATTGGCATGATGGTGCCGCTTCCGTCAAGATAATAGTTCTCTCCGTTATTTTGTGCAATGTGGAGAATGGGTCGTTGTGGGAATATTTGAATACATAAATGGCTTGCTGCAGAGCAGTAGCATCTTGCGCTATCAATATAGGGGTCTTTTTGGAGTTTTTCCTCCAGCCCTTGTATGTCTATGCTGCTTAGCTTTTGCCCCTCTGCAAAGACCTTATTCTTGGTTAGAATGTTATGTATGTAATCCGCGGTCACGAATCCACCTTCCAAACTATCCTCTATTTGTATATCTACGGCCTCACAAACGCGTTCCTCCGTGCGTTGGGAGAACCTTACAATTGCAAAGATCAGATAGCCTGCAACCAATAGGAGGAGTATTATTTTGAGTGCAATCTTCATGATTGTGGTTTAAGTATTTCTGTTATTTGGTCGGCGTAATTTTCGATATCTCCCGCCCCTAATGTTACGAGAACATCAAATCCTCCTTGACGAACAATGTCGCAAATCTCTTCCTTCTTGCACATTTGTTTCTTTATTCCGGAGCGCAGATTGTCATAAATAAGTGCACTGGTCACGCCTGGGATGGGCGCTTCTCTTGCTGGATAGATATCTACGATGGTAACATCATCCAGCAAGGATAAAGCATTCGCAAAATCACGATAGAAATCTCTTGTTCGTGTGTATAAATGAGGTTGGAAGATGACTTTAATCTTCCTTCCTTCATACAGTTGCTTGATACTAAGCAAACTTTGGCGGATCTCTTCTGGATGGTGAGCATAGTCACTGAGATATACCATTTTATCTGTTCTAAGGCGAAAATCGAACCTGCGATCTACACCTCCGAAAGATTCCATTCCTTTTCGAATCTCTTCCTCGTTTGCACCTGCTATTTGTGCAAGTGCCATGGCTGCGATTCCATTCTCAATATTTACTGTAACAGGGACGCCAAGCTTTATGTTCTTTATATTACCAAGTGGCGATATCAGATTAAAAGAAATTTCTCCGTTGCCAATCTTTACGTTTTCTGCGTGAAAATCACCTTCTTCGCGGCTATAAGTATAGGTGGTGACACGCTCCTGTACGCAAGGCTTCATCTTTAATCCTGTATGCAAAATCAAGAAACCGCCAGACTGGATGAGGCTGCTGTATTTGCTGAAGCTCTCTAAATAAGCTTCTTCAGTGCCATAGATATCTAGATGATCTGCATCTGTTGCTGTAATAACGCTGGCATAAGGAGTTAGCCAATGGAAACTACGGTCGAATTCGTCAGCCTCTATTACCACATAGGGACTGTCTTTGCTGATGATATAGTTCGTACCATAGTTCTTGGTGATTCCACCCAAGAAAGCATTACAGTCAATGTGGCTCTGATGTAGTAAATGTGCTGCCATGCTACTTGTTGTAGTCTTTCCATGGGTTCCTGCCACACAGAGTCCCTTCAGTGAACGTGTAAGGGTTCCTAAGACCTGTGCTCGTTTCTGTATCTCAAAACCGTTCTGTCGGAAGTATGCCATTTCCTTGTGTTCTGCAGGTATGGCTGGTGTATAGATAATAAGTGTTGATGATGACTCTTTGCATTCGTCAGGTATCTGCTCAACATCTTCTGTATAATGAATAGATGCACCTTCTTCCTGAAGTTTCTTTGTTAGGTCGCTTGGAGTTTTATCATATCCGCCCACAATCAACCCTTTATGTAGGAAATATCTGGCAATGGCACTCATTCCTATGCCGCCTATGCCGACGAAATATACTGATTTTATGTCGTTTAGATTCATATTCTTTATTTTTTTTGATAATTTCAAAACCTCTTCTGCAATAATACGTGCAGAATCCTTATATGCCATTTTATAGGCATTCTCGCCCAGAGTCTTCAACTTGTCTGCATCCACAACTGTTGTCAGCGCCAATGGAATTAGCTCTGCTACAGCATTCATATCCTTGACATACAGGGCAGCTTCTTTGTTTACCAGTGCCATGGCATTGTGAGTCTGATGGTCCTCTGCCACATTTGGACTCGGTACCAGAATACTTGGTTTCCCCAACAGACATAGTTCGCTGATACTGCTGGCTCCAGCCCTGCTTATCACAAGGTCTGCCAGTCGGTATGCCATGTCCATGCGTCCTATAAAATCTTTTATATACAGATTATTAGGCACGTTTTTCCCTTTCAATTCATTGGCTATTTCCTCTTTGTAATAACCTCCAGTTTGCCATATAAATTGTACAGGAGCTTCTGCTATTTTATCAAGATTTTGCAGTACACTTTCATTCAAGGTTTTTGCACCCAGACTTCCTCCGACAAGGAGTATGGTGGGCATATCTACCTTGAATTTGAACTCGTTTGCTGCGTCTTCTCTTGTTATGTTCTTGTTTACAAGATTTTGTCTGACAGGATTACCTGTTAGCATTATTTTGTCTTGGGGGAAGAAACGCTCCATGCCCTCATAGGCTACACAAATCTTACTAGCTTTTTTTGCAAGCGTTTTGTTTGTTAATCCGGCAAAGCTGTTCTGTTCCTGAATCAGACATGGGATGCCTAACTCATATGCTGCATTGAGCGTGGCAGAACTTGCATATCCGCCTACTCCTACCGCTACATGCGGCTTAAACAGACGTATGGTTTTCTTGATAGCCTTTTTGCTTCGCATAAAATCCCACAATACACCTATATTGCCAGGTTTCCACAGGGGCCGTAGTAAACCTCTGACGGGTAGTCCAACTATTTTGTAGCCGGCAGCAGGAACTTTTTGCATTTCCATTCTTCCTTCTGCACCAACGAATAGAATTTCTGCCTTTGGGCACAATTCCTTTAGTGCATTTGCAATACTGATAGCAGGAAAGATATGTCCTCCTGTTCCTCCTCCGCTTATGATGACTCTCAAATCTTCCATATACCTTATTATATTATATAGAATATTCTTCTTTTCTTTTTGCTGTTCTGCTAACACTCAGTATCATACCAAAGTATGCACAATTCACGAACGTACTGGTTCCGCCTCGGCTGATTAGTGGAAGCGGTTGGCCGGTGACAGGAAATGCACCCGTCGCTACAGCCATGTTTACCATGGCTTGTATCACTATCATTAGCGCAAGACCCATAACCAGATACGATGGGAATCGGGATTTGCATCTACTTGCAATCTTCATGGATTGCCACATCAATAGTAGGTATAGGAACATTACACCAAATAGGCCAAAAACTCCAGTTTCTTCAATGATGATAGCATAGATGAAATCTGAATATGCCTGAGGAAGGTAGTCGCGTTGTACAGAGTTCCCTGGTCCTTTTCCTATAATACCGCATGTTCCAATGGCAATGTTTGCGTGCGTAACCTGTATGTTTTCTGTTAATGGGTAATTCTTGGGGTCTTCTGGTACTTCACTATGTGTGGTAAGACGATGTACCCATGTGGGGATACGGTGAAGAGGTCCCTGAGCCATCTTCTCCATTGTTTCTTCAGACTTGGATAGGGTATAAATGGTTGTTCCTCCTAATACGATACCTGCTAAGACCAGTCCTACGATTATTGCAAGATATTTCTTGGGCGCTTGGGCATAGAACAATATGCCAAATATTGTTATACCTATGATGCCCGCTGTAGAGAGGTTCTCTGTGGCGATGAGTAGTAAAACAAATCCAGTTACTCCTAAAACCCATTTGGTACCAATCTTAGAGGCTCCTTTTTCGTCTCTTGATGTTGAGAGAACAAAAGCTGTGAAGCCAATTAGTCCCATCTTGGCCAATTCAGAAGGCTGGAATGATATCTTTCCTATTTCCAGCCAACGTGCTCCACCGTTAATCTTAGTAGTGAAAAGAACGACAATGAGTAACAGTATGGATATAGCTAATACGACAAGAGAACCCAGTTTGAACCAATTGCAAGAAATCTGTGTTATGAGCCATGCAAAGACTATTCCAATCCCCAAGAATGCACTATGACGTAATACAGGATCCCAATAGTGCCCGTTGGAATAGGTCATAGTGCTTGTTGCGCTATACACCTCAATTACAGATATCATGCACAGGAATAGGAATACCATCCATATTACCATGTCGCCTTGCATCCAACTTTTCTCTTTCAGATTGCTCAGTGTCATATCCTTTTGTCTCGCTGTCTTTGTTTATTCTTCTTTTTAATAAATTCTTTTTTATAACGCTCTAACCAATTCTTTGAATTGCTCACCTCGGTCCTCCATATTTTTGAAGAGGTCGAAACTTGCACAACAGGGACTCAGTAGCACGGTATAACCGGGTTTAGCCATCTTTACGCATTCTGCTACGCAGTCTTTCATACTATGCGTGTCTGCTGTGGGAATTCCCATTCCGTCGAAAAAGTTGTGCAACTTTGAGTTGTCGGCACCCAGGAACACCAAACCGACGCATTTTTTCTTAACCAAGTCTTTGATGGCATTGTAGTCGTTACCTTTATCTTTTCCACCAATAATAAGGATGGTGGGTGTTGTCATACTCTCAAGTGCATACCAGCAGGCGTCTACATTTGTTGCTTTCGAATCGTTGATGTATTGTACACCTCCAACGCGGGCTACTTTCTCAAGTCTGTGCTCTACGCCCTCAAAGTCTCCCAGACTCTTTTTCAGAGCGTCATCCTTAATGCCGCTCAGGTGCGCGGCAATTCCGGCAGCCAGGCTGTTGTACATGTTATGCTTACCATGTAAACTTAGGCTTTCTTGTTCCATATTGAACGGAGTGGGGCGTTCAATTACGTAATGTCCGTCGTTGATGTAACCTATCATTCCATTTTTCTTGAGAATACTGAAGGGGCACAACTGAGATTTGATGCCGTATTTTTTCAGCTCCTTTGTTATAATTGGATCGTCTGCCCAATATACGAATGCATCTTCTTCTGTCTGGTTCTGTAGAATACGCATCTTAGCATCCGTATATTCCTGCATGCTATTGTTGTATCGGTCCAGATGGTCGGGGGTGATGTTTAGCAGGACAGCAATGTTTGCACGGAATTTATACATATTGTCGAGTTGGAAACTACTCAACTCAATGATATAATAATCATATTCTTTGCCTTCTGCAATCTGAAGTGCCAAACTTCTTCCTATGTTTCCAGCCAATCCAACGTTATAACCAGCGTTCTTGAAAATATGATAGATGAGACTTGTTGTAGTTGTTTTACCGTTAGAGCCTGTAATGCAGATCATCTTGGCATGGGTATAGCGTCCGGCAAACTCAATTTCGTTGATGATGGGAATACCGGCCTTTTTGGCTTTGACAATCATGGGAGCGTTCTCTGGAATACCAGGGCTCTTGATTATTTCCTTTGCATTCAAGATTTTTTCCTCTGTATGATGGCCCTCCTCCCATTCAATAGCGTATTGCTCCAGCATACTTTTGTATTCTGGTTTGATGGTGCCCATGTCGCTGACAAAAACCTCGAAACCTTTCTTCTGTGCCAGTACGGCTGCACCTACGCCACTTTCGGCTGCACCTAAAACAACTATTCTATCTTTCATCTTCTTATCTTATCTTTAATGTCACTATGGTAAGTGTTGCAAGTATAATGGTTACTATCCAGAAACGGACAGTTATTTTTGATTCCAACCAGCATCCCTTGGGCCAATTCAGTAGAACCTTAAAATCAGAGGGTAGCTGACCAGGTGCTACTCTGAAAGTATCATGTATGGGAGCGCGTTTAAAGACACGCCATTTCTGCCCTCTCTTATTACCCATCTTTGCATAGTAAGTCTGAAGCAAAACGCTGACACTTTCCATGAAAAATATGAAGCAGAGAATGGGAATAAGCAATTCCTTGTGTATGATAATGGCCGCAACGGCTATAATTCCGCCAATAGCCAGACTTCCTGTGTCACCCATGAATATTTGTGCTGGGTATGCATTGTACCATAAAAAGCCGACCAATGCTCCTACAAATGCCAACAGAAAGATTACCATTTCTTCGCTTCCTGGAATAAACATGATGTTCAGATAGCCTGCCATCACTATATGGCTGCTTACGTAAGCCAATATAGCTAAAGCTACTCCAATGATTGCAGAGTTACCTGCACACATGCCGTCCATTCCATCGTTCAGGTTGCATCCGTTGCTCACTGCCATCACTACAAAGGTAGTCATGAATACAAAGAATATCCAGCCTGCAGCAGTACGGTATTTTCCTAAAAAACGGAACATGTTGCTATATTGCAGGTTGTTGTTCTTTACAAATGGAATGGTGGTTATTGTACTCTTTACAGCTTCCTCTTTGTATATTACTTCTTCCGTTGGATTTTGAACCTCTGCCTTTACATTTTCGCGTACTACAGCATCCGGACTCTGCCATAAGACAAGTCCGATGATAAGTCCCAGTACGGCTTGACCAACCAGTTTATATAATGGACGCAAACCGTCCTTCGTTACTTTCATCTTGATGTAATCATCTGCGAATCCAAGGGCACCTAACCAAAGAGTAGTTAGAATCATCAGCAACATATAAATGTTACGTAATCTTCCTAAAAGCAGACAAGGTACTATGGTTGCAATGATGATAATCAGGCCACCCATGGTGGGAACGCCTTTCTTTTCCACCCCATAAGGGTCAATGCTTGCATTGCGCTGTGCCTCGTTGATGCCACGTCGCTTCATCCATTTGATGAAATACTCTCCAAACCATACAGAAATGATTAATGAGAGCACTAATGTTAGTAGTGCACGGAAAGAAATATATGACCAGAGGTGAGCGCCACTTACTCCGTATTCGCCTAAGTATCTGAACAAGTAGTATAACATATATCGGTTTGCGATTTATTTTTGATAGTTATGAATTAAGGGTTGTAATGTTTTGAACTAAGCCAAAGGCTTCCTGTATTATTTCGTGATCGTCAAAATGATGTTTTACACCTTGAATGATCTGGTAATCTTCATGACCTTTTCCTGCCACAAGAATAACATCTCCAGGCTGTGCCATTATACATGCAGTACGAATGGCTTCTCTTCTGTCCACGATGGATAGTACTCCCTGGCGCTGCTTTTCTGTCAAGCCTGCAAGCATATCATTGATAATCTCCTGAGGGTCTTCAAATCTTGGGTTGTCGCTGGTAATGATAACCCGGTCGCTGTTTTTAACGGCTTCTTGTGCCATCAGGGGGCGTTTTCCCTTGTCTCTGTTACCGCCTGCTCCACAAACTGTCCAGCATTGACCTCTGTGTTTCAGCACCTCATTGATTGTATCCAATACGTTCTTTAGCGCATCAGGTGTATGGGCATAGTCCACGATGGCTGTAACGCCATTCTTGGAACGGATGGCTTCAAACCTGCCGTTTACAGGCTTCATGGCACTCAGGTGAATTAATGTTTCCCTTGGTTCTGCACCCATCATGATGGCTGCTCCATATATGGCAAGCAGATTGCTGACATTAAAGCGTCCTACAAACTGTACGCAAACTTCCTGACCGTTAATTTCCAGATTCATTCCTTCGAAACTTTCTTCTAGGATTTTTGCCTTGAAATCTGCTGTTGTACGTGTTGAATAGGTCTTAACTTTGGCTTTTGTGTTTTGAACCATTATGCTTCCATTCTTGTCATCTGCATTTGTGATGGCAAAAGCACCTTTGGGTAATGCATCAAAGAAGCCTTTCTTTGCATCTCTGTAGTTCTCGAAAGTCTTGTGGTAATCTAGATGGTCACGAGTGAGGTTTGTGAAGATACCTCCAGCAAACTTCAAACCGCCAATTCTCTTCTGAGCTACACTATGACTGCTGACTTCCATAAAGGCATATTCGCATTCAGCGTCTGCCATTTGTCCGAGTAGCCTGTTTAGCGTAATAGGGTCGGGAGTTGTGCATTCCGTTGGGACTGCCTCGCCGTCTATATAGTTGCAGACGGTGCTGCACAGACCGCATTTGTGCCCCATTCTCCTAAACATATTATATAAGACAGTAGCAATGGTAGTCTTACCATTGGTTCCTGTCACGCCAATCAGTTTCATCTTGCTTGTAGGATTGCCAAAGAACGTCGTTGCTAAGGGGCCTACGACATCGTCTGTCTTATTATATTGAATATAAGTTACTCCGTTTTGGATTGCAGCGGGCAACTCCTCACAGACAATAGTTTTTGCGCCAAGTTCTATGGCCTTGGCAATATATGTGTGTCCGTCAACTTGTGTTCCTCGCATAGCTACGAACATATTTCCGCTCTTTATTAGGCGAGAGTCTATCTCAATCCCTGATACTTCTATTTCAGTTTCACCCACAATTTTTGTAGGGCTGCATACATTTATTAATTCTGCTAATTTCATAATTGTATGTTTTATTTCGAGATTTGTTCTAGTTGTATTGTTATCGTTTTCCCTCTTTCTGCGATAGTGCCTGCAGGGATATTCTGGCTTTTTACACGGCCCTTGCCACGTAAAGCTACCTTCAAGCCTCGTTTCTGAAGCTCAAATACAGCATCTCTTGCTCCCATACCTGTGACGTCTGGAACCTTGTTTTCGGGTATGGAATCTGTTTTGGCTTCCAACTGTTTTCTGATACCTAACTCTTCCATTACTTGGTTTGATTTTCTTTCCTGACCTCGTACGGAAGTTGGTATATATACCGAGTTGGAATCGCTGATTTCCTGCGCGTCATGGCTTTTTCCCTTTGACATGATGTACTGTGATATTTCGCTAAATACGGGACCACACTGGCCACCTCCAGATGCAGGCAGACCTGTCTTTACAATACATACGATACAACTGTATTTCGGAGCTTCGCTGGGGAAATATCCACAGAAGCTGACCATGTATCTTGTAATGCCGCTATGGTAGCCACCGCCACCTGCCGAGGCAATCTGGGCGGTTCCTGTCTTTCCGCTTACCTTAAAGTATTTGCCGTTATTGCCAGCTTTTTTACCCAGACCTTCACTTACCACCTTTTCCAGAATCTCCTGAATATCTGCCAATGTGCTTGGCTTGCACATATGTTCCTTGATGACCTCTGTGGGGAATTCTCGAACCACCTGTCCGTCTTTCAGTTCTGCAGTAACGAATCGTGGCTTAATCATTTTGCCTCCGTTTGCAATACCATTATAAAATGCCAAGGTAGCAATAGGCGGAAGCATCGTCTCATATCCGATACTCATCCATGGGAGGGCTGTGTTACTCCAATTAAGCCAGAACCTGCCTTGTTTTTTGGGATGACGAACGCGAGGCTCTCCTTTTCCTACGAAGGGAAGGTTCAGCGGGAGTCCTACGCCCAGTTTGTTAAGACCACGAACGTATCTGTCTGGATCATCTTTGTAAGCTTCATCTATCAGTCTGCTGACTCCAATGTTAGAACTGTATTCCAAGACTTGTGTAACAGTCAGTTCTCCGTAACCTCCTTTACGCCAGTTGTGGTCTTTCATCTGGCGTCCGTGCATCAGATAAATTCCGCTTCCTGTTTCTACGCGCGTGTTCTTATTTATTTTACCGTCGTCCAGAGCCACCATGATACTTGCCGTCTTAAAGGTGGAGCCTGGTTCCATCAGGTCGCTCACGGCATTGTTCTTGCATTCATAATATTCTCCATCGGACATTCTGGTAAGGTTGACAATGGCTTTCACATCGCCTGTCTTCACTTCCATTACTACAGCCATTCCAATCTCACCGCCAACTTCTTTAAGCTTGTTGCGTAAGGCTCTGTCGGCCATGTCCTGAATGTTAATGTCAATTGTAGTTAACAGGTCGTTGCCGTTCTCTGGCGGCATATCTACAAATCTGATTCGTTTGTTCAGGACTTTTGATGAATGGGATGTCCCTGGCTTTCCTCTCAGGATGCTGTCGAAACTCAGTTCCAGTCCGCACTTTGCCTGAGCGCTGGAGTCTGCATACAAATCGCCTAAAGTTCTGTATGCTAACATTCCGTAGGGCTTTTTGCGTTGCATAATCTCTTCAGCATGAAATCCACTTTTGTTGGTGCTCTCTCTTAGCATGGGAAGTTTCTTGCACTCCTTGTATTGAATGTATGTGGCAAGTTTTCCTGGGCAGATGTTCCAAGCAAATCTTCCGCGTTGCTTTCCTTTGAGCAAATGATTTCTGAACCATGCAGCATCATGATTCTGGAATATTTTTGCCAAACCTACAGAAATGCTGTCCAAATCTGCATCGAAGGCGGAATCTCTCCACAGTTCGATTTTCTTTTGGCTGGCAGAATCAGGATCAAACACTTTGAAGTCCATGTACAAGCGATATACTGGAATGGAGCCAGACAGGACTTGCCCGTCAGCAGAGAGGATGTTACCTCTGTTGGCGGGTATGGGGATGTTCTCTGTGGTAAAGCGCTTGTCCACTTGCTCCCAGTAATTGCTTTGTGGTGGCAGCATGGTGTGCAGGGCTGTACCCAGAATATATACGGCAATTATCGCAATCAACGCGAGGATGATGCGAAATCGACCTATTGAACTATCGTTTTTTGTTGACTTCATTCGTCTTTTTAATCGTTTGTAAGTTCATAGACAGGTTCGTTGCTAGAGCAGAGAGTGCTGTCGCCCATTGCTTTCAGCTGTTCTTCTAATTGGCTTTGGCGGCAGCGTAATGTCAACTCGCTGTTTCTTGTCATACTCCTGTATTTCCAGTCTTGTAGTTCCTCATGCAGTTTGTCCTCTTCAATCATCTCTGTCTGAGCTTGGTAGCGATTTGAAATGTAGATGATGATGCCTAGAACGATTAGTGCTAATACTCCGAGTTGTTTCTTGAACCATAAACCATTGATACTCAGTGCATGCAGAACATCCTTCAGATGTTCCATATCCTTCTTGTCGCTGTCGTCCTCCTCGTTGACCAGCGCATTCAGGATTTTACTCTTGCTGCTTTGTTCCTGGTCCTCTGGAGCGAGCGTCTCATTCTTCTCCAATTCCTCTTGTATGTTTTCTGTCATCTCTGCCATTTTTCTCCGATTCTAAGTTTTGCCGATCTGCTACGAGGGTTCATCTGTACCTCTTCTGCAGATGCTGTAATCACACTCCTGTTGACAGCCTTCAAGGGCGCTTTGCTTTGTCCAAAGAGGTCTGTTTCTGTTTTTCCTTCTACGTTTCCAGACTTGATGATATTCTTTACCATCCTGTCTTCCAATGAGTGGTAAGTAAGAATGGAAATCCTTCCACCTGGACTTAATGTCTCTACAGCCGAGGTCAGCATCTGTCTGAGTGCAGACATTTCTCCGTTAACCTCTATTCGTAAGGCCTGAAAGACACGGGCCAGATCTTTCTTCTCTCTGTCATACCCAAGGCAAGGCTTTAGAATCTCAGCCAATTGGCCTGTTGTCTCCATCTCAGCTGTGGCTCTTGCTTTAACGATGACAGAAGCCAGCTTTCTGCTGTTTTTCAGTTCTCCATACAAATAGAAAACATCTGCCAGCTGCTCCTCAGAGTAGTTCTTCAGTACATCGCTTGCTTTCAACTTCGCCGTCTGGTTCATTCTCATGTCCAGTTGAGCGTCATATCGGAAGCTGAAACCTCGTTCTCCATCGTCCAGATGATGGCTGCTTACGCCTAAATCGGCAAGAATTCCGTCAACCTTCTCTACATCGTAATACTGCATCCAGTTCTTCAGGAATCGGAAGTTACTTCTGACGAATGTAAAGGCCTTTCCGTATGCCTCTTCCAAGGGCTGGGCGTTCTTTTGAGCGTCAAGGTCCTGATCGAAGCTGTACAGGTGTCCGTTCTTTCCCAGACGGCTCAGGATTTCCTTGCTGTGCCCGCCTCCTCCAAACGTAAGGTCAACATAAGTCCCGTCGGGCTTGATGTCAAGCCCATCTACTGTCTCCATCAGCAGTACAGGAATATGATAAACCTCGTTCGCCATAATCAGTAATTCTCTATTTGCACTCTTGTGGTGCGTTCATCATCTCTTCCAAGCTATCAGCCAAAGTGTCAGGCTGACTGAGCAATGCCTCTGCGTCTTGCTTGTTCCAGATTTCAATAGTGTTATCTACGCCAATAAATCGCACGTCGTTCTTGATGCAGGCTTCTTCGAGGTAGCGTTTGGGGATGAGTATTCTTCCTCCGCTGTCTAGAGAAACTGCTTCAGCGCCAGCGACAAACTGCCTGAGTGCATTTCGTCCATTCCTGTCGAACATATTTGTGCGTGCAGTAATGGCGTTGACTTGCTCATCCCATACCTGCAAGGGGTATAGAATCAGGCAGCGCTGGAAAATGTCACGACGCAAAATCAGCCCCTGCTCTTCTTCCTTCTGAAGAATCTTGCGGAAGCTGCTTGGAACAAAAACGCGTCCCTTTTCATCTACTTTGGCATCTATATTGCCGGTAAATCTCATTGCGTGTACTTAATTATATTAATTCTTGGTGCAAAGATAATAAAATTCCCCACAATTCCCCACAAATTTCCGGAATATTTTTTCAACAATCTTTTTGTGCGCTTTGTGGTTTCTGTCCTGAATTGACAGGAGTGATAAAAAATATGCCGATGGAATGGATTATTTTTATTCTTCTTGGTAATTCTTGTACTTGCTTGATATTTTTATCTCTTTTTTCTTGTCTGGTGGGGAAAAAATCCGTATTTTTGCACAAAACATCAAAAATATGCTGAAAAATAGGATTCTTTTTGTATTGGTTTTACTTCTTTCTCTGTTTGCTCTTTCTGCTCAGGCAAAGAAGAAAGAAAAACGCGCTATTGTACGTATTGAAACCAGTTGTGGTGTGGTTCGCGTAGCTTTGTTTGACGAGACACCTTTGCATCGTGACAATTTCTTGAAGTTGGCTTCGGAAGGCTACTATGATGGGACACTTTTTCATAGGTGTATTAAGGATTTTATGATTCAGGGTGGAGATCCTGACTCTCGGAGTGCTGTAAAGGGTCAACTTCTTGGCGAAGGTGGTCCTGATTATACTATTCCTGCTGAGTTTTGTCTTCCTTATATATATCATTGGCGTGGAGCTTTGGCAGCAGCCAGGGAATCTGACGACGTTAATCCCGAGCAGCGCAGTAGTGGCAGCCAGTTTTATATTGTGTATGGGAAAAAACAGACCCCTGCCGATATTAAGAAAGTTCGTTCTATGTTAAGCGAAAAGGGGATTGAACTTACTTCTCAGATTTCGGATGATTATCAGATGCGCGGAGGAACTCCGCATTTGGATGGTCAATATACAGTTTTTGGTGAGGTTATAGAGGGGATGGATGTAGTGAAACAGATTTTGGCTATTCCAACGGATAAGAATGATCGTCCGATGGATGACGTTGTTGTTCAGAAAATGACTGTTGAGCAATACAGCAAAGCTAAGAAGAAGTAGGGATTTTTTTTCTTTGCCAACATAAAGACCTTTTTTTATTGCTAATCTATGGTTCTTTGACTCCTTTCGCGCCTACAATGTCTTGCAATTCTCGTTTTCTTCTTTTGAAATTAGCAATAGCTCTTTTGAAATTGTCAGAAATTGCCATTTCACCGCTTTTTTTTGTTGATATGTAGGTTAACGTTAGTGTTTTTTGTTATGTTGTTTTGTACCACAATTTGCTGCTTTTCCTACCGTAGTTGGTCTTCGCGTACCGATATTAAGAAAATTACTACCATAATTAAATGCCCGTTTGGATTCTTTGGGATACTTTTGCATTCGAAAAAATATGTCCGAATAACAAAAACA
>JAIKYE010000050.1 GCA_024683455.1 Bacteroidaceae bacterium | reverse complement strand
TAAAAGACCTAAAAGAGTACATTGAGTATTACAATAATGAGAGAATAAAACTGAGGCTTAATGGCATGTCTCCTGTACAATACAGGAAAATGCTTACAGCTTCGAATGTTTAACCGTCCAAACTTTGGGGTTCACTTCAGTACCTGTCCCCGCATCACCGTGCAATAAATTTCTTCATGGTGTATTGTATTATGCGTAATATTCAATCTTCAGTTCATCACTCACGATGTAATCTTCATGGTAATCGTCATTATAAATGTAGACAATACGAAGACCGCGATATTGTATGGGCACCTTCAAAGTATCAAGCAAATGCCATCGTGGACGCCCGAAGTCATAGGATGCCCTGTCCAGCACTATGCGATTACTTACCCAATCGAACTGGTAGTACCCGCCCCCAATGCATTGGTCATCCCCTATCAGCAGATCTTTATGCTGATTGACCATGCCAAGACGGAAATACCCATCCATTGTTATGATGAATTTAGGCTGTTCCATCATTATATCAGCTTTAAAGCATACAAGCCCACCCAAATCTGTGCACAATCTCACGCAGCAGATTACGGTCGCGAACGGGAATAGTAACAGTAACGGTTTCGCGCTGATTATCCGTCGTATCTGTGTTTGTTGCCTCAAGGTCATACTGAGCCTGAGCTGAAACTAGAATCTTTGCAGGAATACCAATGGCATTCTCTATCTTCAAGGCAAGTTCTGCAGAAAGTGAACGCTTACCATTAAGAACCTCGCTCAAATGCGACGCCTGAATACCAAGCATCTTGGAGAATTCCTTCTGGCTTATTCCACGCTCTTCAAGTTCTGGCTTTATCATCATTCCTGGATGAACGGCCATAAAAGGTCTTAGATTTTCATTTTTTGTTGCCATAGTGCTTATCGTCTAAACTTAATACTGTTATTCTGATACCGCCTTCAAATTCGCGGAAAATAATGCGTTCTACCATACCATTGACAACACGTATTGAACTTAAACCATTAGTTCCTGCTAATTGTTCATAATGAAGGAAAGAGATTGAACGAAGATCATTAGTACAATCCGACATTCGCAAGTAGTTATATGCTGTAGCCAAAGCATTCATGAACTTCGCATTACGGGTGTACTTCTTGTATTTACTATTGCGACCCGTAGTTATCAGTTCCTCCAAATCCTTGTCGTCAAATGTTATTTGCATTACATGTTATTTTATGATGCAAAGATATAGAATAATTCCCAATCTGCGGGAATAATTCCCAAATTATTTCCATTATTATACCTCAAACATAAAAATAAAGGGATAATCAACTTACAAAATGAATTATTTAAGTTGATTCTTGCTCAAAAACAAGCTAAAAAGGATTCAGCCTCCAAACCCATCGAATTCTACGTTCAAACTCCTCGAATTCTGCGTCCAAACTATCGGGATTCAGCCTTCACTCCTTTAGGCATCAAATTACTCGTCAACTCACTTTAGTCGTAGGGCATAAAAACTGACAACCTAAATCAGCGAACTACACTATCGGTTTGTGAGAAGTGTCACCCAACCATGACTGGAGTATGTTTTCGATCTTTCTTTTGTACATAATTACACATTTTCGTGCCGACTTTCAGACGCTTTACACACATTTTCCACCCGACTTTTTATGCGAAGATCCACATTTTCTTTAATCTCAAGGATTCTCTTCAACCTTTTATAAAATAATCCGTATATTTGCATACAAAACATGACGAAAATATTGCAGAATGAGTCGAAAAATGGTTCGGACCTAACACTTGAATATCTATTTTTGATTTTAATCCCACGGAATTAAATTCTTTCAAGAACGGTGACAAATACGAAGGCGAATATGTCTCAGGCAAACGTCATGGCCAAGGAATTGGAACCTTCACATGGCCTGACGGCTCCTCTTATGTAGGAGGATGGTTCCAAGACCAACCGCATGGGTATGGAAAATACACAACCTCTGATGGAGTTATTTATGAGACAGAATGGTGTCATGGAGTGTCAAAGGAAAAGTTCATTAACGATATTCCAAACGAAGAAACTCCAAAAGCTCAAGATAAAGAAACAACAAGCGAGGATATATGGGAATTCATACACCAAATCTCATATAATGGGAATTTAGTTTCCGAAAAGACAAAAGACGAAGCTTTTGAAGCTCCTACCTCATTACTGACAGGTAAAAGGTGGGTATTTAATAGTGAGTTAAGCTGTTGGCTGAATTACCCTTATATATTTGAGACATTTCATGTCCCACAAAGTGGTATGATAACGTTCAAGGCAGATAGAACATTTACAACTGAAAGAATAATAAAAGATCCGTGGGGTATTTGGAAAGTAACTTATAGTGGAGATTGGACAAGATTTAAGCATGAATTCATTTCAATGAAGCCCAATCCATTAAGTGTAAAAGTGGAATGTATTGAATATTACAGAGAGCCTTATCAACAACTCTCGGCTAGACTAAAGTCAGAAGTAAATGACAAGATTAAAATACATATCAAATCCATCCAAAAAGAAATAAGGTATAGACTAAGCCCAACTCGCACCAATTCATATTCGCACAAATCTGAGAAAATCCGGATTACATAAAGTATCCCGAGAACGCAGGAGAAAGAATGTAAAGGTTAGACAATGAGTTCCTTATCTTAGGTGGAACCACATATGTCAACGAGACAAAACTACGTGAGATATACGAGAGAAGACCAAAGCTAAGTAAGAAGGAGATGCAGGAAAAAAGAGAAATAAGAATTCCTGCAAAAGCATCCAAAGAGTCTATACCTTATAAATCAACCAGACTATCAATCAAAAACGGGCTGAGCGACAATTAATTTTTATAACAAGGCATAAATAATAATAGTAACACGCCCTTTCTCTGTGAGCGATACGGCGTGTTACTCTCAGCGATACGGCCTTTCTCTTGGGACAAACCTCGCTCAGAAGGCACTGTTGGGCATGTTCAACCTACAGCATTCACAGTATTCACAATTCACAGTTTATTTTTCGAGCCCCCACCCTCAAGAAAACTTGCGTACTGAGTGTTAATATTTATTAATATATATTAATATATATAATTATATAGATATAAATAAGGTATATCTATCTTTCTCCTAGGGGGGTACCCATTAATTTTTAACTGTGAATTGTGAATACTGTGAATGGCGCGCACTATTAATTCCAGCAATTGCAAGTATTAATAGTAGCAAGTTTTTCTATTAATAGTAGCAGATTTAGACCTTAGGCGTTAGACTTTAGTCAAAGTTGAAAATTATGATATAACCCCTATATTTATCTGTCGTTCTGTAAATAATTTTGACATTGCAGATATCGGCTTTGTTTTCTTCACAACGCGATAAGGTGCAAAATTTTTGTTCCTTAACTAGGGCGCAAAATTTTCCTAGTGTGGCAGAAAGTTTTCTCTAACTAGGCAACGAAATAAGGCCGCAAGAATCGTATGGAAAATTATTTACAGAATAAAAGTAGGGGACGGAGAAAGGGTAAAAAAATCACTTCCTTTCCTTCCAAAAGCTGGGCATGAAGAGGAAGAGGATGGTGAAGATTTCCAGACGGCCTATCAACATATAGGCACTCATGAGCCATTTGCCGGCTGCAGGAACGTTGGCAAAGTTACTGGCGGGACCTGTAGCTCCTGTAGCAGGACCTACGTTGCTGAGCATACTGATGCTGCTACCGAGGGCCGTATCTACATCGGCTCCCAAGAGGCTGTAGCAAAGCATGGCTATTACCACCAATATAATATAGAGGAATACAAATGCCAAGGCGCGTCTCACCCTCTCGTCTGGAACGATGCGACCACTTATCCTGACACCTATAACGGCTCTGGGGTGCAGTTGAAGGACAAATTCCTTGAGGACACTTTTGGCACAGATCAGCACACGTATCACCTTTATACCACCAGCCGTACTGCCCGCACAGGCACCAATGGCCATAATAACAACCGTTGGCATCCAGAAGGAGGCGCCCCAAGCCACATAATCGAATTTTTGAGCTGCAAAGCCTGTACTAGTCATCACGCTGCTTACATGAAAAAGGGCCGAGCGGAAGGTCTCCTCGAATCCCACAGGCAATGTACCTTCGGCCGTCTCTGGTACAGGAGCAAAATAAAAAAGCAGTATAAAGCCTACCACCGCAATAGCTATGATAGCAAAGAAAGTACGGAATTCCTCGTTTTTAAAGAGGGTATTACTGCGTTTAATGCTCAGATAATAATAGAGCGAAAAGTTGACGCTACTGGCCAACATAAAGATGCATGCCACATACTCTATGTATGAGCTGTGGAAAAAGGCTATACTCTTGGTATGGGTGCTGAAACCACCTGTGGCAATGGTAGTGAACGAATGGCAGAAGGCATCGTACAGATCCATCGGTCCAATCCAATACAGGAAAGCACAGAGGAATGTCAGGAACATGTATATAAACAACATACGGCGAGCCGTCGCCCCAATCTTAGGACGCAACTTGTCCAGACTCAGCCCCGTCACCTCTGCAGAGTAGATGTTACTGTTTCTGAATTCATAAACTGGAATCAGGGCAAACGAGAATACGACTATTCCCAAACCTCCTATCCATTGCGTGATGGCGCGCCAGAAGAGCAGAGAACGGGGCAGGGCATCTATATCGCTGATACAGGTAGCTCCTGTGGTGGTAAATCCGCTCATGGTCTCAAAAAAAGCACTGGACAAGTCCATCTTTGCTATCGCAAGGAAAGGAACCATTCCTATCAAGGAAAAGATAATCCAGGAGAGAGCCACGACAAGATAACTGTCTGAGCGCGTAAAACGAGCCGACTCCTCACGGTCACCCAAATACTTGAAAAGGAAACCTAAGGCAAAAGTAAACGATGCCGTCTCGAAAAACACCTTCCAGCACTCCTCACCATGAACACATGCCACAAGGAGAGAGATGCCCAAAAACAGGCTCTCCATCATGATAAGGATTCCAAAGATGCTCTTCTTCATTTATGAGTTGGTAAATTGGAGAATTAGTCGTTTAGGTCTCCCACCTCTCCTCGGAGAAGGGTAAGGGGTGAGGCTGTATTTCACTCTAAGGCTTTGCCTTGTCTAGCGCGTGCTTGGGGTAGTCGATGGTGTAATGCAAACCACGGCTCTCCTTACGCTCTATGGCCTGACGGGTTATCAGGTAGCCTACATTTATCATATTGCGGAGTTCACATATGTCTCTGGTGGGCTTCACACGCTTGAAAAGGTGCTCTGTCTCCTCGTAGAGCAAATCCAGGCGCTCCCATGCTCTGTGCAGACGCAGATCGCTACGGACAATACCCACATAGGTACTCATTATCTGATTTACCTCCTTTACGTCTTGGGCTATGAGGACCTTCTCCTCGTTGGTCATGGTACCCTCATCGTTCCACTCAGGAACCTTGTCGTTGAAGTCGTAATCGTCTATATTCTCCAATGAATGCTTTGCAGCAGCGGCAGCATAAACCACTGCCTCGATGAGCGAATTACTTGCCAAACGGTTTCCGCCATGCAAGCCTGTGCATGAACATTCTCCTACGGCATACAGACGCTTGATACTGCTCTGCCCGTCAAGGTCAACCTTGATACCGCCACACATATAGTGGGCACTGGGAGCTACGGGGATATACTGCTTGGTAATATCTATTCCTATGCTCAGACACTTGGCATAGATATTGGGGAAGTGATGCTTCGTCTCCTCGGCATCCTTGTGCGTAACATCCAGACATACGTGATCCAAGCCATGAATCTTCATCTCACGGTCTATGGCACGAGCCACAATATCACGTGGGGCAAGGCTCAGGCGCTCGTCGTATTTCTGCATAAACTCCTCGCCGTTAGGCAGACGAAGAATGCCTCCATAGCCGCGCATAGCCTCTGTTATCAGATAGGCAGGATGCGTCTCCTTGGGATTGAAAAGAACAGTCGGATGGAACTGTACGAACTCCATATCCTGCACCTTTCCCTTGGCACGATAAACCATAGCAATACCGTCACCAGTTGCTATATTAGGATTAGAAGTTGTGGCATAGATGGCACCCGTTCCGCCAGTTGCCATCAGTGTAACCTTAGACAGATAGGTATCTACCTTTCCCGTCTCAGGATTCAGCACATATGCTCCGTAGCATTCGATATCTGGAGTCCTGCGGGTTACACGGATTCCCAGATGATGCTGGGTGATAATCTCCACAGCAAAGTGGTTCTCCAAGATCTCTATGTTGGGATTATTCCTCACAGCCTCCATCAGGCCGCGCTGAATCTCAGCACCTGTATCATCGGCATGATGCAGGATACGGAACTCTGAGTGTCCGCCCTCACGATGAAGGTCGAACTCACCCTTCTCGTTCTTATCAAAGTGAACACCCCACTTCAACAAATCCTTGATTCCTTCAGGGCCATTCTTAACTACTTGTTCCACGGCAGCAGGGTCGCTGATATAGTCTCCTGCTATCATAGTATCCTCTATGTGCTTCTCGAAGTTATCCACCAACAGATTGGTGACAGAGGCGATGCCTCCCTGAGCTTTCGCTGTATTTGCTTCTTCCAGAGTGGTCTTGCAAACCAAGGCTACCTTTCCTTTTCCAGCATCGGCAACCTTCAGCGCATAGCTCATTCCTGCAACACCACTTCCAATTATCAGAAAATCAAATTTCCTTATCATGATAATTTGCTTTATTTTAAGCTATTTCCGGTGCAAAAATACTCAAAAAGTTGTTTAGTTGTATGTTTTCCGGTTTTTTTCTTTAACTTTGCGATTGATAAAGAGCATTACACAACATGGTTTCAGGTATTAAAGCAAACAAGAACTTACTTCTATCTGCATTTTTTATTTTTCTGTGCAGTTGTGGTACCCGACGCTCTGTTCAGGTTCCTTATAACGGTTCTATTCATATTACGGAAAATGCACGGGTGGAGTTTGATACTCCTGTTGTTGCCCCGCAAGTGACAGTTCAGCCCGCAACGTGGAAGGGCACCATACAATCCAGACTTGATTCACTCTGTCATCTTCCGCTTTTTGAAACCACACAGTTGGGACTGTACGTCTTTGACCTGACGGAGAATCTTCCCCTTTATTCCTTCAATGCAGCCCAACGCATGCGCCCAGCCTCGACAGAAAAGCTTATTACCAGTATCAGCAGCCTGCATTATTTAGGCGGAGAATACCTGTTCCGTACTGATTTGCGGACAACGGGAACTGTTGCCAACGGAACACTGCAGGGCGATGTTTATGTGGTGGGAGGCATGGATCCCCTGTTGTCACCTTCTGATCTGAATACGATGGCTGCAGCCTTGCGCAACGCCGGCATTAGCAGCATCAGTGGAAATATGTATATTGACCTCAGCATGAAGGACGACCTTCCATACGGATGGGGATGGTGCTGGGATGACAAGTACGGGCCGCTCTCTGCCCTGATGGTGAATGCCAAAGATCAGTTCATTAGCGAATGGAACCGGGCACTTGCCAAGGCAGGTATAAAACGCAGCAAGCCAAGCACCAAGCAACAGCAAGCCCCTGCGAATGCCGTCTCCGTTTTCTGCGTTACCCATACCATTGATGAGGTGCTGGAACCGATTCTCAAGAACAGTCAGAATATCTTTGCCGAATGTTTGTTTTATCAGCTTGCTGCTTACTCTGGGCAAAAGAATGCTGGAAGAAAACAAGCAGCCAAACTTATTTACGACCTGATAGAAGAACTTGGATTGGATTCCGACCAGTATCAGATTGCCGACGGC
>JAIKYE010000020.1 GCA_024683455.1 Bacteroidaceae bacterium | reverse complement strand
TTCTTAAATTCGTTCAACAATACTACTGTTCTCCTCAAGTCCTCCCCCTAAGCAGGGGGAGTTAGAGGGGGTCTTTTACTTAATCACAACCTTCTTTCCGTTAATAATATACAGACCCTTGGTCGGATTCATCACACGGCGACCGCTTAAATCGTAGATAACATTATCATTTATCATTTGTCCGTTATCATTTAGCGTAGCGTCAATACCAGTGGTATCACCGAAGCCGATGAAATCAGGAGCTGACTGATTCTTCGGAACAGCCAGGAATGCCTTGTGGGCAGCCAGCTGATTGTCTTCCGTATAGCTTGCCAAAGGATAGAAGCCTACTCCATTTGTGCGATCAGCCAAAATGTAAGCCTTGTATTCACCAACGCTTGTATCATAACCCGTAATATCATACGTAGAGTTACCACTACCAATCAGCATATTACCTGTAACATCAACATATTCATTATATTCTTCTTTATCATAAGGATATATAGTAACTACGTCCATTTCGGCAAAAACTTTCTCAAGAATAACACCCGTACCTCCAGAAATGCCCTTGTTTGTACCATCTAAAAATTCCAGTTCTTCTAAAACAGCCTCATTACCTTCAACATTCTTAACAATACTTACTTTAGCATCACCAGTGTAATAATCATATTTATTCGAATAGGTAGCATAACCTGCATCGCTTATCGTTACATCAAACTGTGGATAAAGAGCAAAATCTTGAACGTCTATATAATAATGAATACTTAATCTGGTTATCTCATCTGCTTTTTCCCAAACATTATTGCCACCAATAACCACTTCATCATAATAATTTCTAAGTTCTACCAGATAGTTGCCAGATTCGGTCTTAGGACGAACGACCTTCTCCCAATCAGCAACACTTCCATCTGCATTAAGAGCCGATGCTGGTGCTATCGCGAAATACTTACCCGTCCATGTATTATCGAGCGAGTAGTCGTATTCTTTCATATCATCAAAATAGTTCATCTTGCCCAAAGCTACCCACTCTGTGCCATTGTCAACGATAATGTAGTAATCAGAAACCTTCTCAAACTTGTAGTCAAAACCGTAGAAACCAAGCTTCGAGCCAGCAACATAGCACTTATAGCTCTTACCTGCTTTTACTTCAAATGACTGGATGCCGTAGAGCTTTTCTGCCTGTGTCTCAAAGCCAGCAATTGCATCTCCGTCTTCCTCTACAACGAGCGTCTTATTCGCGTTGATGATGACAGCCAGATCGATGGTACCGTCATACTGGGGAACGATGGTATAGAACGTACCACCTTCAACATCACCATTTGTACCGTTACCTTCCGTACAATGAGTATAGCCAGCATAGCCTTCAACCGTAGAGGACTTGGTTGTATTGAAATTATCTCCACCTTCCTCACCATAGGTAATAGTAGCAACAACATCGCCATCGGCATCCTTTACCTCTACCGTCTGGCCTGACGTAAAGGTCTGGTTCGCTGTCAAAGCATAAAGTGGCGTAGCAGTAATCCACTTGTAAGCCTTGCCGTCAACAAAGTTCCAGTCAGGTGTCTTATTGTCACCGGAACCTCCATTAAACTGTATCTTTTGGGGAACAACATAACTGCTGAAGCTGAGACTGTAGACACCATCGGTTTCGGTTATCTCCGTGCCAGGATAGTCTCCCGTTATCTTCGTAACATTGTTACCACTACCACTCCATACGTAAGCATAAACATTCTCCCATCCTGCGTCAGTAGTGAAAGATGCAGTATAGTCAATCTTCCTGAACTCATACGCCTCACCGTCAGCAAATGCAAGATCTTCTGTCTGAATACCCTCATTATTGTGGAAAATAATATGCTCAGGAGCATCCTCAGCCAGGAAATTTACCACAAAGGCATCTCCTTCTGCTGTGAGTTCAGTGCCGGGCCAATCGCCGAGAGCCTTATTATAAGCTCCGTCACCATTTCCACTCCACACATAGGCATAAACTGTTTCCAAATCCGTACTTAAGGTTGCACTAAAAGCAGTCTTTATACGGCCACCACTATTGTACTTCCCTCCGTCCACAAAGTCAAGATTAGCAGTCTGAGCTGATCCACCGTCGCTAAATATTATCTTCGTTGGGTCACCCGTAGTTGACCATGTGTAAGTATTCTCTTCACCGTCAACCGCTGTCATCTTTACGCCAGGCCATTCGCCACCAGTAAAGTTTTCGCTATCATTCCAAGCCCAAACATATACATTCTCCCAACCTGCATCGTTGATGAAGGTCACAGACTTGGTAATCGGGCCAGTAGGTGTTATTGTGATAGAGGTAGCATAAAAACGCAGCGTACCAAAAACCATATAGTAACCGGCAGCGCCTTCCTCAACTGACAACTCAGCAGAGGAATTGGACGCGGTTATATTTACGGAACTCAATGCCCCAGTTGGAGTCATGCTATTCGGATCAGTCAGAACATCTGTCGTTTCACCCAAATAATAAAGTGAGGCAGTCATATCAGAACCATTACGGGCGATGCCTACTGTAATATCAGACGCATTCTCCACACGGAACACGAATGCACTCTTCTTTGAAGAGTTGCCAATCTTCAAGCCATTAGCGTCAACAGCGAGATTATTACCATTAGACCACATCATAATGTAGTTACCCTGGTCGTAAATAACTTTGTTTTTGTCTAAGGAGTTACCCCAATTATAATTCGCAAAAGAGGTTGTTCCTGTGGGGAACGCATTTAAAGAAGCCTCTTCTGCCCACGTGCTTGTTACAGCACATAGCATTACCAATAAAGTTAATAATTTCTTCATAATGTTTTGTTTTAATTCGATAATTCTTATGTTTTGTTTGTTCTGTTCTATGTCTAGTTAGCAGAGCCTTTTCTGCAATGTAATCTATATATCACGCTGCAAAATTAGCAAATTCTTTTTTATCAGCAAAATAAAAACGTCATTATTTACTTTTTCGGGCATACTCCACCCCCCAAAAAAGAAAAGGGAAGGCATGAACGATGCTGCCTTCCCTTTTATCAATAGAGTTATTTCCTTTAGAATCCTCTTCTTCCGCGACGCGGAGCTTCGTCCTCCCAGTCCTCTTCGTCCTCCTCGTCATAGCCGTATGAAGGTGCAAGAGATCCTGACGGTGTGCCGCCACTATTATGCATTGATGACGCCGACTGTAAAAGTGTTGGGTCATAAGCAACCACTTCTATCACGGGATTTATATATTCTTTCTTCATAATCTTATTCCTTTTCTATATAATTATTCAATTAATGAAGCTTTTCACTCTTTACTTAATCACAACTTTCTTTCCGTTAATAATATACAGACCCTTGGTCGGATTCATCACACGGCGACCGCTTAAATCGTAGATAACATTATCATTTATCATTTGTCCGTTATCATTTAGCGTAGCGTCAATGCCTGTAGTTCC
>JAIKYE010000091.1 GCA_024683455.1 Bacteroidaceae bacterium | reverse complement strand
CGTCCGGATGTGGTGAACTTGTATTTGCCCATGGTATCATTGCTGGATAATGAGGTAAAGAATGGACTAATTGAGTTATTTGGCAAGAGTATTCTTCGTATTGAGCATAATAGATTACAGACAATGGCTCTTGCATACACGGAAGGTTATGTAACAAATGAGAGATTAAGATATGCTTTGAAGATTCATAAGGCGGATATTTATGGTCTCTTGAAGGATATGTGCAATGATGGCTATCTTAATGCAGAAGGACATGGTAGAGGAACAAGGTATTACCTTCCTGGATTAGCCGCTAATGTTGGAAGTAATGTTGGAAGTAATGTTGGAAGTAATGTTGGAAGTAGTCTAGGAAGTAATGTTGGAAGAATAATAAAGAAGAGGATGAGCAAAGAGGAGCTTCAAGAGGTTATTGTCAATGCTTGTCCAGACTGGGTTTCGCTGGAATATATTGCCACGTCAATAGGAAGAAAAATTGATTACTTGCAGAATCATGTTATTCCGTTAATGTTGGAAGAGGGACTTATTGAGCGTATGTATCCGAAAACGCCAAGGCATCCTAATCAAAAATATAAAAAAACAAATAGGAATCAAAGGATGGAAACGAAGGCAGAAGTCTGAGGGCTGAGGGCTGAAGTTTTGTGTGTGGGTAGAATCACGGAGAAAGCTTGCGTGGAAACTTGAGTAGAAAGATATATAGCAAAAGACAGCTACGATCATTTGTCGTGGCTGTCTTTTTTTGTGGATAGGGGAGGGGGGCTTAACTCCGTCAATCCGCAGACCTGTCGCTATGCGACGAGGGCTGCAGGTCCTGATACTCCTGGCTGGCGGGGAAGCAGGGGCAGTCCTTGGCTACGTGGGGTAACTCACAGTGACCAACGATGCGGGCATCGGGATAGTCGTGGGTGAGGGACTTCAGCAGCTCGTAGAGGGCATGCTTCTGGGCTTCAGTGCGGGTGTCTTTTGCAACGCCATTGGCATCAAGACCGCCTTCATAGACAATACCGAGTGAACAGTGGTTGTAGCCTTTGGCATGGACGCCCTGGACGGACTCTGGCAGCAGGGGAATGACACTGCCATCGTAACGGACATAATAGTGATAGCTGCATTGACCGTACATGGCTTTGCCACAGGCTATCAGCAAATCAGTGCTGAAAGGCTTATTGCATTTATTGGCCACACAGTGGATCACGATGAGCTTGACAGATTTCAGATTTTTCATTTTCCTTTACCAGTTTACCCATGAACCAGTGGTGCAGCTTTGCACGGCTATGGTACCAAGGATGGTGGTGATGACTGTGGCAAGGAACTTAAGAACCTTGGCCACGTTGTTCCAATTTATTTTAAACATAACTAACACGATATTTATGAATAACACGAATAATATTAACGAACACGAATTTTACGAATAAAACTAAGGCAAGGACGCGCAAGATGCGTACACAGGAGATACATTGGATATATTGAATCACGGATCTATGGATCTACGGACTCCTTCTTGTCCTGTCGCTTTTCCCCGGACACGTCCTTGCTACTTAGTTGAATTGAGTTTGATAGTTGAGAGTAGGCTATTCGTCGCTGTCACCGCCGCCGGTGTTGCCTCCGTTATCGCCACCACTGGTGTTGCCTCCGTTTCCGGGATCCGTAGTTCCGCCACCTGTGGCTCCATTGCCGCCAGTATCGGTGGTGAGCTTACCATTGATGTACTGGGCTCTCTTCATGGTGGCCTCCAGATTAAGGGACTTGCTCATCAACTCACCGGTGGCACGGGCACGAAGCTTGACGCCTTCGATGTTCTTCGAGATAGAGAACTCTTCCTCTGTGTTGGCCGACAACTTGTTCTTGATAGCCAGGGAGAAGATGGCCAGGTCGTCTATCTTGACGTTCTTTCCTTCCAGGAGGAGCTCCTTGATACAGCCGACCATGTCGGTCAGCAGACCTTTGATGACACCTTTGCTGTAGGGACTGTTATGGTTGCTCATGTGCTCGGCAAGGCCATCCAGTGTGATGGTTTCCTCTACCACGTTCTTGGCAAACCACTTGCCATAAGATTTACTCGACGTAATCTTGATTTGTTTGAGAATGTAACGTACCATTTTGTTAAATTGAAAATTGAAAGTTGAAAATTGAAAGTTGAAAGTTGAAAATTGAAAATTGAAAGTTGAAAATAATATTTGGTTTACAGTTTACGGTTTACAGTTTACCGTTTTTTTTAGTTGAAAGTTGAAAATTGGGCTGCGCGCTGGCCTGTATTTTAAACTCTATCAATGCGTTTCATTGACGATGCAAAGGTACGACAGCTGAGAGGGGGCTGTTACGATTATCCTTAGACATTCACAGAAGAGTCAATTAAAACGCATTCTTTTTCTACGGTTCTCCCAGATGTTCTATGATTAGTGAGACTTCTTTGGGGGTAAAGGATTTGGAACGCGGCGGCATTCCGCACTTTTTCAAAGCATTGGTCAATGCCTCGTTACAGCGTATCCAGTAGTTGAGATTGCTCAGGGCTCCGCTGGCAGTTGCAGCATGGGGGAAATACAGGAGGGCAAGTTCTGATTTGCCGTATTGTTGAATCTTGAACATAATCAAGTTGATTTTGAATAAAAAGTAAGTTAAATAAAAAATTTTCTAAGTTAGTTTTCTATAGCCTTCCTTCCTTTTTCAGGCGCTCATACTCCAGTATGCTGATGGCACCGGTGGCGTCTATGGGGTTGTAGGCGTTAAAGGTGACGATGTTCCGCTGTGCAACAGGGGCCTTTGCTCCCCTGCGCCTTTTGGCTCTGTCGTTCTCCGTGCTGACCCAGTTGTCCAGCACCCGTTTCCAGAACCTCATCTTCGTCTTGCCCAGTATCCAGTCCCTCGCCTCGTAATAGTTCCAAAACTTCAGGGCTGTGAAGCGGCACTCCCCAATCTCGTCCATATAGGCCTGCACTTCGTCCAGTGTTGGAGGGACAAAAAACTGTTCCGAAGCATCACCGTTTTTTGAGTTTCGAAAATCACCTTTATTGTCGTTGTAGTTGTTATAACAGTCTTCTTTTCTTATTTCTTTTCTTTCTTTAAGGGGCGGCGGGGTGCTTTCTTTCATTTTCTTTTTCTTTTCTTGATTCAACAGTTTCATTTGTCGTTCCTTAATTTTTAAGAGTCGAAGTTTCAAATCGGCTGCTTCCAGGCGTAATTTTATCATCTCCTCTCTGTTCCCATTCGTCTCAAACAGATTCTTTTCTTCTATCAATGAATTTGTTTCCATTTCTAAACAATAAAATTATAATCATTTTCGTTATTATCAGGATGTCGCCGGTCGACGATGCAAAGGTAAGTCGATGCCGCGAGACAGACGAAAAAGTGTCCGCAGTGCGGACACAATAAACACTTATTAACTATTCACGGATAAAAAACTAAGAGAAAGAGAGCAATGGTCAAAAAGATTGTCAATGAACAAGAAGCATCAGCACACGCGTTAACAGTAGAGATCTTAAAGAAGGCAGACGAGGTGTTTTATCGCCAACGCCGTAATATGGAAGATTATTATGGGTTGCCTCACGGCACTTTTACAAAGCTCATCATGGCAATCTTCCGAAGGACTACGAGTTAAAGTTGTCTCTGCTCATGACAATCTGTCAGGATATTGTCAAACATTATGAGGGGAATCCCAAGAAGCAAAAACAGCAATCCCTGGAACTGAGAATCTCTTTGCGTAAAGCGTTTGATATATAATGGTTTACGGTTTTTTTTGAGTTGAAAATTGAAAGTTGAAAGTTGAAAATTGAAAGTTGAAAGTTGAAAATTGAAAATTATATTTGGTCACGCAGAATCCGCAGAAATTCGCAGAAATTTTGTAAGTGGTATGAATAATAGTGTCAGTTATATCTGATTAACGTGTGTTTGAAAGCAAGCTTTCCACCCCCATTACTCATATATAACCCTTGCTACGTATTACATACGCATCAAGCAGTTTACAACTGTCGTCACTATTATTCAGGAAATGTCAGAGTTCTACGGTCATCGAAAGGAAATATCAGCCTTCTTACTTCAGCCTTCTTACATCTTACTTCTTACCTCAGCCTTCTTACTTCTTACCTCAGCCTTCAGACATCTTACTTCAGCCTTCTTACATCTTACATCTATTCTGTGTCGTCAGAGCCGGGCCAGAGTGTGTTGTCAGGAGAGACTACTATGCCATAGGCAATATTGCGAAGCTTGTTGCCGGGGTCTGTCAGCACACCTTTATCTACCAAATCTTTTATATCCCTTGCCGCTGTGTCGACAGAGGTGTCACTTTGCTTGGCCCAGTTCTTGACTGTCAACTTGCCAATATAGCCGTCGAGCCATAGATTTAGGGCGCTCTTCTGGCGGTCGGTCATCACAACCGCTGCATGCTGTTGCCAGAAAACTGCCTTGTTCAGGATGGAGGTGAGCATATCCTCCGACTCGTTGATGGCACGCATCATACAGTCCAGATACCATGCAATCCACTCCGTGATATCGAGTCCGCCCTTCTGCCGCTGCTCAAGTATCTTGTTGTAGTGGCGCTTTTCTTTGTTGATCTGGCGCGACATGCTGAAATAGCGCATCGTGGAACTGTCTGCCTGACTCAATGCCATATCGGCGATAGCACGGCTGATTCGACCATTACCATCGTCGAACGGATGAATGCTGACGAACCAGAAATGTGCCACGACCGACTTTACATAGTCTCTCGGCGTATCTGCTGCGTTGAACCAGGAAAGGAAACGGGACATCTCGGCTGCAACCCGGTCGGGCTCTGGTGCGTGATAGTGAATCTTCTCACGTCCCAACGCACCTGACTCTACATTCATGGCATCTACCCTGTAGCGTCCTACGTTGATAACCTCCATGCCGCTACGACCCGTTGGAAAAAGGCAGTTGTGCCAACCGAACAGCCGTTCATCGGTCAGAGGCCTGTCATAACCCGTCACAGCGTCGAGCATCATCTCTACGACACCTTCCACATAATGTGAAGACTCTACCTCGTTTGTAACGCGAACGCCCATCCTACGCGCCACAGACGAGCGAACCTGATCGGAATTCAGTACTACGTTCTCAATTTCCGATGATGCAACGATATCGTGCGTCAATGTCTCAACAACTGCTTGCTGCTGAGCATCAAAGCCAATGGCCATCAAACGCCCCTCAAGAATACCTGCAGCCCTGTTTACCTTGACGAGCTTAGCACCTATCAGGTCTTTATCCCACGTAAAAGCAGGCCACCCTTCATTTTGATATATATACTTCATTGCACTTATTGTTTTATAGCGCAAAAATAATTATTTGCGGCCAATAAACCGCAAGATTTGCGGCTAACAAGCCGAAAAGGGTGTGTTTTTAAGGTTTTTTAAGGGTTTGTGGTTTGTTTTAGTTTAGAGTTTTTTTGAATTGAAAATTGAAAGTTGAAAGTTGAAAGTTGAAAATTGGGCTGCGCGTTGGCCTGCATTTTAAACTCCTATGCCCTACGGGCAAGAAAATCTTATAAATAATCTAAATTAAATTCTTTGCTACGCCTTCGGCGAGAAATCTTTTATCTCACGCAGAATACGCAGAAATCGCAGAAAGGAATTGCTTGCGTTTGCTGCTACGTCTCTCTACTGAGAGCCATTGACATCTTATTTGCAGAATGAGCTTATAAGAACAAGCTCTTAACACTCATTCCACAAATAACATATCACCCATCCTTGATGGGTTAGCATCAAACACAATCAATTTTGATTTTTATTTCTGAACATTGTTCAATGATATGAAAATAGTCTCTAATTTCTAACCTCCAAAATCTGTAGAACTCACAATATCGTGAACCATGAATCTGGAACCGTGAACCAGTTGTCATATAAGCCTAAACGTGGGATAGTATAATTAATGCTAAAAATCCGATCAAGTATTTGGAATTTTACCAAAACAGTTGTATTTTTGCCACAGAATTGTAGGTTTCTTACGAAAATGAGGTAAAAAATAGAAAAAGCTATGATTAGGGAGTTCTGGGCGGAGAATTATAAATCAATCCGCGATAAGCAGGTCTTGAATTTTGAATGCAAGGGTAATGATGATTCCATTGTGGCGGTTGATATGGGTAATGGAACATGGCTGAATAAACTCGGAATTATCTATGGTGCAAACGCGTCGGGAAAATCAAATATCCTGTATGCTTTGCAAAATGTGTTTGATATTCTTTTCGCCTCTCATTCAAAAAAAGATGAATTGGTGGATGGAGAGGGACCTTTTGCATTGCGTAAGAAGGATGCGACAACCCTGTTTGTGTCTTTTTATGCCAATCGGATTAGATATGATTATCAGGTGGTGTACTATCCGAACTACATTGTTAGCGAGGAGTTGGATTATTATCCGAACAATTCAAAGGCATTGTTCTATGAAAGGAAGTATACATCGCAAGATACTCAGGCTTTCATTAGATTTGGAAACAGCTTAAAGCTGCAGACGAAGACAATTAATGCAATTATTCAGGCTACACTGAATAATCATTCGGTGCTTTCGACGTTTAATAAGGTGGCCTTAGGTGATGAT
Source organism: Bacteroidaceae bacterium (assembly GCA_024683455.1). Classification (GTDB taxonomy): domain Bacteria; phylum Bacteroidota; class Bacteroidia; order Bacteroidales; family Bacteroidaceae; genus Physcousia. Next base: position 969 of record JAIKYE010000091.1, on the reverse strand, counting down.
GCAAAGCCTATTGCAACTTTGTATAACTGGATTAAAACTTATGTTCACGAGGTGAATGGGGACTATGTGGGTGAGTTTGCCAGTCAGATGGGAAGGGCCTATAAGGACGAGAAGAGAAAGAAATTCTACTTACAGTTGCTGAAAAAGGCTGACTTTAATATCTTGGATTTTGACTATAGAATAGAGGAGATTCCATGGCGAGAGAATGCTAATTTGAGCATTAAGCATGAAGATGTGAGATTCTTGAATGCATCGGATGAGGGTACATTCTATTTGGATGATAGCTGCCAGTCGAAGGGAACAAAAAGATTTCTGATGATTTTGGATTTCCTATATGATATGGTGACAGGAAACCATGTCTATATGATGGATGAATTGGATGTGGAGTTGCATTATGACTTGCTGCTTTATTTCCTGAATGTATTCTTGTATAACTCGGAAGAATCGCAGCTTATTTTTACGTCGCAGGAAATTTTATTGCTGAAAGAGGAACTTCTGAACGAAAATAGGAATCTGGTGTGGTTTGCTGAGAAATCGGTTAACACGGCTGCATCAAAGTTTACCCGTGCCGATCAGTTCGGGCTACATAAGAACCTGTCGCTTTTCCGTTCGTATAAGATCGGAAAACTTGGTGCAGTACCTTCTTTGGGCTCTTTCCTGGTGGATTTGAATGAAGAGGAGGGGGACTGATGGAAAAGGTGAAACTGACAACATTGGTGCTGGGAGAGGAGAGTGATGTTTCAACGCTAACGCTGAAGGAAGAAGGCTGAAGTGTGAAGGCTGAAGGCGGAAGTGTGGATCTGCGGAGTTACGGAACTGGCGAAGTTGGGAATCACAGAACTACGGAAATAGGGAAGAGGCGAGCGATGCTTGCCTCTTTTTTTTGTTTGAATAAGAGTAGATAAATGAATTTTCTGAACCTCTTGTGATAAGTGTATAGTGCAAAGTGAGGTTCGAGGTTGTTAAAAA
>JAIKYE010000057.1 GCA_024683455.1 Bacteroidaceae bacterium | reverse complement strand
CAACAATGAGTCGCGTGCTGCGGCACAACGATGGATGATATCGGATTGGTCAGCGTCGGGATGGTCCTGAAAATAGCGCAGGCAGAAGTCCATATCGGTGAGCATCTGGCGTACATTCTCCAGTTCCTCGCCTTTCAGGGCTTGGGCAAAGTCGCTGCTATTGGCATTCAGGCTTCTGCGCAAGGCATAGGCTCCCTGCAGGACGGAATAAGAGGACTGATCGTCCTTTTCTATGCGCATGAAGTGTTCCAGCGCCTCGGCATACGATCCGCTATAAAGGCAGAGATAGGCGGTCAGGAACAAGCTGGGCTTATAGGAGGGGTCAGCTTTCAGGGCTTGGGAGAGTTCCTGCCGTGCCTCCTCCATCCGGCTTTTCTGAAGGTGTGAAAGAGCCAATAAATGATGTACGCGGGCAGATTCCTTTGCGGGTCCCTTGGCGTCGAACCATTTGGTAAGCGGAGGCAGCAGCGAATCCACAGCCTCTCCGTTGGCATTACGAGCCATTGCATGCGCCAGTCGGTATCGCATCTGTATGGATTGGGGGTAATGGCAGATGGTATCCTTCACCTCGCTGAGCAAATAAAGCGCAAACAGAGCGTCGGAACTATTCTCCACGGCAATCTCGGCATACACAATCTGGAGTGGTGTCTCCACTTGTTTGCGGCAAGAGGTTAGCAGCAAACCCGAAAGGAATAATATGATGAACGTATGTTTCACGACACAAAAATAAGTCTTTTTTCTGAGAATTCTGCCCTTTTAGCAGTAAACACCAGTAAAAATGCAGTTTGTTTACTTTTGTTTACTACCTTTTTTTGCAGGAACTGACGTTTCAGCGTTACTTTGCAGCAGAAAAACGTTGTAGCGCGTAAAATCAAAAATGTAAAACAAACAAAAAACGAAATGCAAATGAAACGAATCTTTCCCTTGTTGGCCATCGTGCTGCTTCTTGCCAGCTGCCATAAACCATCTGTAAAGATAGTACCCATTACGAAGTATGACGAGGAGGCTTGGTTATCTGAGGAAAAACTGGAAAAAATCCCCATGTTGCCTGCGCGTGTGGACAATACTCTACGTAATATCTGTCCAGCTCACCGTATTTCGGATGGAGATACTATACCGCCACTGGCTGGCGAAGTAACCCTGCTGCCACTAGCATCTACACCCGACTTCAACATCGGCATGATAGAGGAAATATACACCGACGATGATTTACTTTTCATCCTTGGTGCCGAGACGGAAGGTGATGAGGTCTTCGTCCCTGAAATCAAGGAGCAGGCAGGCTTTATCTTCCGCAAGAACGGCAAGCTGGTGGCTCAGTTGAAACCAATGGACGTGGACAAAGACAAAACCCCAATTGTTATGGCTGTGAACAGGCAGGCCAAGGAGGTTTGCCTGATGTATTGTGGGGAAAACTACAGCGATGGCGAACTTCTGTCCTATGACTACGAGGGCAACCTGCTACGCCATGAGGTTGTCTTCTTTAAAGATGGAAGCATCATGGGCTTTACGCAGAACCATCTGATAAGCAACTTTGGGCGAGCATTTAGCTTTGCGCCGCAACTCATGGTGCGTGATCCCGAAGGTATGCCACATGGTTATATCCTTACCCGTCGCACTAAGAGTTACACTACAGGTCGTCGTGTTAGTGAGGCTTCTCTAAGCAACTGTGGCGATGAGCTTTTCTATACCACAGAGCATTCCGACACCATCTGGCAGGTAGGCCCCGAGGGAGCCGTAGCCCGCTATCTGGTAAGCGGTGACAGCGTAGGCGTAGATTCGCTTCTTCTCGACAACAATATATCTACCTCATCATACCAGTGGGGGCTTGCCACCGAGAACCGCTTTGTTCCAGAAATCGGCGACTACCCGCTGCTCATTTCACCCGACTTCCTGCTATGTCGCTACATAAAGCCGTACAATGTCAAGATTAATGAAGAAAAAGAGGGGAAGATCGTCTCGTGGAGTCACGAATGTCAGTATCCATTCCTCGTCTATGACCGCAAAACAGGTAAAAGCTACTGGACTTGGGGCCGTACGTCAAAATGGACGTTGCAGGGTCTTTGCTTAAGCGGAGCACAGGCACTGACAACGGATGGCACACTCATCTCCAGCCAGACACCAGCACAGCTAAAGTATTATCTCGCTCACCCCGAGGAAGCCGAATTTGACAACAAGACGCAAGCGTTCATAAAGAAGCTGGATATCAAGGCGAACCCCGTCCTGCTCCTTATGCCGCTGAAACACTTTTAACAAGAACATTCCCATCATACGACAACGCCCCGCTTAGCTGATATGCTAAGCAGGGGCGTTATCTTCTTCTATGTTCTCCAGAGCTTGTTCTTGCTGTAATTGTTTCTTGCGTTTGGGATTCTGACTGGCTCCCATCTTCAGCAGTCGGGAAGCGGGAGTGAGGATGCTCTGGCCTGATTCTGCCGTTATGGATTCCAACTTATCAAAGCTGTCCTGCGTCTTCTGTAGCTGCTGCTTGACGCTTTCGAATCGTTCGGCAAACAACTGCACACGATCCACAATCATATTGGCGCACTCCATAATCTTCTGCTGGTTCTCCACCTGACGTACCTGCTTCCACGTCATCTCCAAAACACGCAGCATAGTATAAAGGTTCTGGCTGCCTGTGATGATAACGCCTCGGTCGTAGGCATCCTTCCAGAGGGTGGCATCGTTCGTGAGTGCCAACTGAAGAGCTGATTCAGAGAATACGTACATCAGCACGAAATCCAACTTGGCGTGCCCCTCGGCAATATACTTCGAGTAGTTCTTGCGAGCCAACTCATTCACGTGATTGCGCATACTGGTCAGGTGGCGCTTCAGGGCATCCTGGCGCTGTACCTCCGTCTCGGCATTGTGGTAATCCTCAAAGGCCGTGAAGGACATCTTAGAGTCTATTATTACATCGCGCTTGTCAGGGAAATGCAGAATGGCATCGGGGATAAGGCGATGCCCCTCTTCCTCGTAAACCACATTGCCGTCCTTGTCGCGGATAGTCTCCTGTAGGGTAAACTGCTCGCCCTCCTGAAGTCCCATACCCTCAAGGAGTTGCTTCAGACGCAACTCGCCAAAGTTGCCCTGCGTCTTGTTCTCGCCTGTAAGAGCCTGTGCCAACTTATCTGCACGTTCGCCCACCTGACGGCTTTGCTCTATGCTGGTCTTGATGGTGGCATCCAGACGCTGCATGGTAGAGTTATGCTCGCGATCGGAACGCTCCACCGCCTCTCGCATCTGTTGGATGTGCGTCTGAAGGGGCGTAAGGATGCCTGAGAGCTGTTCCTTGTTGACAGCCGACAGTTGTTCGGCTCTTTCTTTCAGAATCTTCTCAGAGGCCGAATTCATCTGCTCGCGGATAAGGCTCAACTGCTGACGCATCTGCTCCTCCTGCTGCTCCTTCTGTTCTTGCCGAAGTATCTTCTGCTCCTGTTCGTACTGCTCATGCTGAAGTTTCTGC
>JAIKYE010000055.1 GCA_024683455.1 Bacteroidaceae bacterium | reverse complement strand
GACGAGTGACTGTGTTCTGTAATATAATACGGTATAAAGAAATCTGAACTGGCCGAGTGTCTCATTTCTTTTCAGAATGACGGTTCGTACTTGTTTTCTCTTGTACTACAATTTCTGTCTATGGAATTATGTCAAAGAACTATTTCTCTTCGTGCTTCCGGGACTTCCGGAACCCCTCGCCAGGGCCCGTGTTTCTCGTTTGCGGGTGCAAAGGTACAACTTTTCCGCAAACCACCAAACTCTACGGCAATTTTTTTTGTATAAAAAATCATCTTTTCACAGCACCACCTTATATTATATATATAGGGAAATCTTGTGAATCCAGAAAATGTTCAAGCGATGCCCAACATCATACCAACAAGGCCGTCTTTTCTACCCATTGGGTAGTTCGGACGGCCTGTATTACAAGTACACGTAGAAAAAAATGTTTGTTCACCAAGAAAAAATATTTTCTTAACGTAGTCGAAAAAAAGTCTCACGTTTCATTTTTGCATCGAAAATCCACTTGGTGAATCGTGGGTGATGGATGCAAAAGCTGAGAAACTTGATACCCGTAGGACTGAAGAAGAAACGGGCAGCTCTCTCCTCGGCCTTCATCTTACGGAACACCTGGCGGTTGGTCTCGCAGAATGGCTTATGCTCTACAATAGCACGTCTGGCATTATACGCTGTCTTGAACGCATCATAGAGTCCCTCACCAGTAATCTTATTAGCAAATCCGCCCGCATCGCCAATCAGTATGATATTAGGAATGGGCGACTGAACCGTATGTAAGGATATATTTGCGCCCACGAGCTTGGTTTCCGGTATATTGAATTCCTTCAGCATCTGACGGAACGTCTCGCGGTTGGTCTCAGGAGCGCGATAACCATAGATGTCACGACCTATGCTGGAGAACTTGTAGAAGCCACCAGGAATGAATCGGCGCGAGAAAAAGACAAAAGCCTCTTCAGGGCCTTGCTTGGGGACATATTCTTCCATGAAAAGCATCTGGTCCTTTGGTTTGCCTAACAGTTGACGGCGCACCCTGCTGTTGGCTCCGTCTGCTGCAATAAGGTAATTGCAGGTAAGCTGAAGACCCGACCTCATGGTCACAAGAAAACGGCCGTCCGGCTGCTGCTCGAAACTTACAAAAGCGTCTTTGAGCAACTCACCCCCCGCCTGCTGATAATACTGCAACAGGGTATAATCAAAATCCTTGCGGCTGGTCATACGTATCTCGAATTCGGATTCAAACTCACACGAGGGGCTGTCATCCAACTGGAAACGCATGTGACGAACGGGGTGGTAGTCGTACTTGATGCCCGGCATCAACTTATCCAACAGGCGCCAGGCCTTGGGTGTCAGACCACCGCCGCATATCTTATCGCGCGGAAAAGTAGCAAAATCTACCAGAAGACAGTTGAGACCTGCCTTCAATGCCAAATAACCAAAGACGGAGCCGGCTGGACCGGCTCCGATTACCAGATTGTCAATGTGTCTTACTTTATTCATTATTCTTTATCCAACAAGATTTTCATCATCTCTATTGCAGAGTACGGAATAGGCGTACCAGGACCGAAGATGCAAGCTACACCTGCCTTGTAGAGGAAGTCGTAGTCCTGAGCAGGAATTACACCGCCGGCAGTTACCATGATATCCTCACGACCCAGCTTCTTCAGCTCTTCGATAAGCTGAGGAATAAGGGTCTTGTGACCTGCTGCCAGAGACGAAGCACCAACGATGTGCACATCGTTCTCGACAGCCATACGGGCAGCCTCTTCGGGAGTCTGGAAGAGAGGACCCATATCCACGTCGAATCCACAGTCGGCATAACCTGTTGCCACAACCTTTGCACCTCGGTCATGACCGTCCTGACCCATCTTGGCAACGAAGATACGGGGACGACGACCTTCCTTCTTTGCGAACTCGTCGGTAAGGCGCTTGGCCTCCTCGAATTCCTTATCATTCTTTGATTCTGAACTATACACGCCTGAAATTGTTCTGATTACTGCTTTATATCGGCCTACGATAGCCTCGCAAGCGTCGCTTATCTCACCCAGAGTTGCACGATGGCCGGCCGCTGTAACAGCCAGATCCAAGAGGTTGTGCTCAGACTTTTTGCCCTCGTTGAACTCGCGAACACACTCGGTGATAGCCTCCAAGTCTTTCTTTACCTGAGCCTCATCGCGGTGAGCCTTCAGTTCCTTCAACGAAGCCTCCTGCTGGAGACGAACAGCGGTATTGTCAACCTCCAAGATATCAATAGGATCCTCGTGATCCAGACGATACTTATTGATACCGACAATGGTCTGAGCGCCAGAGTCAATACGAGCCTGTGTACGAGCCGCAGCCTCCTCGATACGCATCTTGGGCAGACCGGTCTCGATAGCCTTGGCCATACCGCCGAGCTTCTCGATTTCCTGAATGTGCTCCCAAGCCTTGGTATAAAGCTCTTGAGTCAGTTTCTCCACATAGTAAGAACCTGCCCATGGGTCGATATGCTTGCAGACCTGAGTCTCGTTCTGGATATAAATTTGGGTATTACGTGCAATACGTGCAGAGAAGTCGGTAGGCAGGGCGATAGCCTCATCAAGGGCATTGGTATGCAAAGACTGGGTATGACCCAGAACGGCAGCCATAGCCTCGATACAGGTACGACCAACATTATTAAACGGATCCTGCTCTGTAAGCGACCAACCTGATGTCTGAGAGTGGGTACGCAGAGCCATGGACTTAGGATTCTTGGCACCGAAGCTCTTAACAATCTTGGCCCACAACAGACGACCGGCACGCATCTTGGCAATCTCCATGAAGTGGTTCATACCGATAGCCCAGAAGAAGCTCAGACGAGGTGCAAAGGCATCCACATCAATTCCTGCATTGATTCCAGCACGCAGGTAATCCATACCATCGGCAAGTGTGTAAGCCAACTCGATATCGGCCGTAGCACCAGCCTCCTGCATATGGTAGCCTGAGATAGAGATACTGTTGAACTTAGGCATCTTCTGAGAAGTGAACTCGAAGATATCAGCGATAATCTTCATAGAGAATGCTGGCGGGTAGATGTATGTGTTACGCACCATGAACTCCTTGAGGATATCGTTCTGAATGGTACCAGCCATCTCCTCGAGCTTAGCACCCTGTTCCAGACCTGCATTGATGTAGAATGCCAAAACGGGCAATACGGCACCGTTCATTGTCATGGAGACAGACATCTTGTTCAATGGGATGCCATCGAAGAGCACCTTCATATTCTCCAAAGAGCAGATGCTCACACCAGCCTTACCGACATCACCTACAACACGCTGGTTGTCGGGGTCATAACCACGATGGGTAGGAAGGTCGAATGCAACAGAAAGACCCTTCTGACCAGAAGCCAGGTTACGACGGTAGAAGGCGTTACTCTCCTCAGCGGTAGAGAAACCCGCATACTGACGGATGGTCCAAGGACGGAAGGGATACATCATGCTATAGGGACCGCGCAGGAAAGGAGGAATACCGGCAGCAAAGTCCAGATGCTCCATACCTTCGAGGTCCTCTTTTGTATAAACGGGCTGAATGTTGATCTGCTCGGGAGTTCTCCAGTTGGCAGTAATACCAGCCTCTTTTTGCCATGTCTGGCCATTCTTCGCCTCAATACCGGCAAAGATATCTATATTGCTAAATTGTTTACGTGCCATAATCAGATTCCGAGTTTTGCGTTGTACTCCTTAAGAGTCTCAAGCTGGTTAGACCTTACGTGGATGAAATTCTCGATGCCTGCAGCCTTGAGGTCGTCTGTGCAAGCGGGCGCGCCAGCTACTACGTAGAGGGCACGACCGTTCAGATACTTGAAGGCAGGAATAGCATACTCTGCATACTCGTCATCGCTTGAGCAAATGACAACGATGTCGGCACCAGCCTCCAGAGCTTTGTCAACGCCTTCCTCTACAGTGGCGAAGCCCAGGTTGTCGATTACCTTGTAACCGGCAGCAGCCAGGAAGTTGCAAGAGAACTGGGCACGAGCCTGACGCATAGCCAGGTTACCGATGGTGAGCATAAAGGCAACGGGTACCTTCTTGGCCTTCTCGGTAGTCAGGCGCAGAGTCTCGAAGTCGCTAGCCAGACGTGTAGGCTTGAGGGCAGTAACTTCGCCTTCCTCTGCACAACAGCAACATCCTGCAGCGGGCTCCTTTCCCTCACTCTTCTCTGAGAAATTGGGGAACTGATTGGTACCCAGAAGGAATTCTTTACGTTTGCCTGCATTACCATGACGGGCAGCATTGGTCTCGTTGATGGTATTCTGAATATTACCAGCCAATGCCTCCTTCAGGAAACCACCCTTCTCTTCTACATCGAGGAAGAGTTTCCAAGCCTGCTCGGCCAAAGCCTTTGTCAGGGTCTCAAGGAAATAAGAACCACCTGCCACATCCACGATACGACCGAAATGGCACTCCTCCTTCAGCAACAACTGCTGGTTACGGGCAATACGCTCAGCGAAGTCTGTCGGGGTCTCGTATGGAGTATCAAAGGGAACAACCACCATACTCTCCACGCCGCCAAGGGCTGCAGACATAGCCTCAGTCTGGCTACGCAATAGGTTAACGTAGCTATCAAACAAGGTCTGGTTATAAGTAGTGGTAACTGCGCAAATGTGCATCTTGGCACTCTCCTTGTCTGCTGTGTACTGACCTACAATCTGAGCCCACAGCATACGTGCAGCACGTATCTTGGCAATCTCCATGAAGTAAACACCATTGATACCCAAGTTGAACTTGATGTTCTGAGCAGCTACCTCAGGAGCTACGCCAGCCTCTACCATTGCAGCCAGATATTCATTTCCCCAGGCCAAAGCATAGCCCAGGTCCTGATAGCTGTAGGCACCGGCATCGGTCAGTTTGTAAGCGTTAACAGCTACGGCACGGAAATTGGGGAAATCCTTCAGCACCTCCACCATCTCCTTGGCTTGAGCAATAAGATCGGAGCGATCCTTACCTTTGCTCAGAATCTTCTCGATGGGGTCGAAACAGATGCTACCGACAATCTTAGTCTTATCACATCCCTTCTCCTGGAAGTAAGCCACCAACAGCTTTGCCAGTTCCAACGTATGGCGCTGACAAGTCTTGAAGTTCAACTCCACGCACTCCACGTAGATACCGTCCAGCAAGGTCTTGATGTACTCGGCGCTCAACTGTTTTGCTGGTATAGCAAAACCAAGGCTATCAACACCCTTGTTCAGGATGTCCAAAGCCTTCTCATTAGCAGCCTTGGGGCAATCACACTTGATGTCCTGACGGACATACCATTCATTATCAGCGGCCTTATTGCCGCGAACATAGGGGAACTCGCCGGGAAGGGCGTTTACGAGGGCCAGATTCTCCACATCTTCCTTACGGTAGAAGGGTTCCATGCTGAAGCCTTCGTTGGTTCTCCATACCATCTTCTTCTGATAGTCTGCTCCTTTGAGGTCAACCTCAATCTTATCACGCCATTCCTGACGTGAGGGGGCAGTAAAGTCAGAGAAAAGTCTTTCTTTACTATCTGCCATATTCTTTTATAAAAATAAATAATGTTTTTAGCTTTAGTGGACACAAAGTTAAGTTAATTTTGGTACAACAACAAATAAAACCAAATAAAATGAATAATTATGCACACAAAAGAACAGAAATACCATTCGAGAATAACAATCTATTTCTTTTTTGCGTACCTTTGCAGCCGAAAAAAAGAAAAGACGAGAATGGATTGGTTTGTTAACCTTTTGACCAACACCTCCGGTGTGGGTCATATTGTTATGTTGTACGCCTTTGTAATAGCCGTTGGCATTGCATTGGGTCGTGTAAAAATAGGCGGAAAGAAGAACGGAATTGCCTTGGGAGTGACATTCGTGCTGTTTGTGGGAATCCTTATGGGACACCTCCACAAAAGCGCAGGTGTAGTTTCTGACGAAGGCTTTGCCGCTCCAGGTAATGTACTGACGTTCATTCAGGATTTCGGCCTGATACTTTTCGTATATTGTATAGGTATTCAGGTAGGCCCTGGTTTTGTAGAATCCTTCAAGACAGGAGGTCTTAAGATGAATCTCATAGCTGTGGGCATCGTACTGCTGAACGTGATTTGCTGCATCGGATTGTTTTTCATGTTTTTTTACAAAGGAGGCAGTATGGCAGGCGAGAACAGTCGAAGTCTGGCCATGATGGTAGGTGTGCTTTGCGGAGCCATTACCAACACACCCGGACTGGGTGCTGCTACAGAAGCATGCGGTACTATCTTTGGATCTAATGCTCCCTCTATTGCCAACGGATATGCCTGTGCCTACCCCCTTGGTGTAGTTGGTATTATCATGGCTATTATTGCCGTTCGTTTCCTTACACGCACCTCGCTGAAAAAAGAACAAGAGGCGCTGGAACAAGAAAAGGCTGCCAATCCGCATGCATTGCCTCATCGCATGACTATCAGTTGTAAGAATCCCTACATTGTAGGCAAGACCATTCTACAGGTTCGCGAATTCCTGGGACGCGATTTTGTCTGCAGCAGAATCCTGCACCAGGGACACGTAAGCATCCCTAACCGCGACACTATCCTTGACAACGGCGACATGCTTTATGTTACCTGTGCAGAAGCAGATACTGAAGCAGTGAAAGCTTTCATTGGACCGGAAGACTATAGTATCGTATGGGAAGAACAGGATGTCCCCATGGTAAGTAAGCACGTAATGGTAACACAACCCAAGATGGCAGGCAAGACACTGGGCGAGATGCATTTTAGCAGCGTATATGGTGTAAATGTGACACGTATCCGCCGTGGCGACCTCAACCTATTTGCCGAGCGTAACCTTCGTCTTCAGATGGGCGACCGCATTGTTGTCGTGGGTCCCGAGGATGCTGTGGATCGTGTAGCAGCCAAAATGGGTAACAGTGTAAAGAAGCTGGATCACCCTAATCTGTCAGCCATCTTTGTTGGCATTCTGGTAGGTATTATTTTTGGTTCCATTCCTTTTGCCCTTCCTGGCGTCCCCACTCCCGTTAAGCTGGGTTTGGCTGGAGGTCCGCTGATTGTGGCTATTGCCATAGGAGCCTATGGCTACAAGTTCAAGATGAATGCCTATACCACCACCAGTGCCAACCTTATGCTACGTGAGATAGGTCTGGCTCTCTTCCTTGCCAGTGTGGGCATCAAGGCCGGTGCCAACTTTGTGGACACCGTAGTGGACGGCGATGGACTTACCTACGTATGGTGCGGCTTTCTGATTACCGTACTGCCTATTCTTATTATGGGTATTGTAGCACGCAAATGGGCAAAAATCAACTACTGCACGCTTATGGGTCTGATAGCCGGAGCTACCACAGATCCACCAGCATTGGCCTTTGCCAATCAGACATCAGGAAACGATGCTCCTGCCGTAGGTTACAGCACCGTTTATCCCTTGAGCATGTTCCTACGTATCCTTACCGCTCAGCTTATAATTCTGCTACTCTGCGTAGCATAAAGAGATAAAAAGAACAGGGGCAGACATGGATTTCCAGTTTGCCCCTGTTTTTTATTTACCAGAATGTGGCTTTATCTTACAGCCACCTTCTTTCCATTATTTATATATACCCCCTTCTGAGTAGGTCTGCCAGACAACTTACGACCATTCAGGTCATACCATACCTCAGCTCCTTGCTTACCGCCTTCAACAATGGAGATACCGTCCTCGTCGTCTCCAAACAAATCGACAGCTTCCTTCACTCCGTTCCAGTTGCCAGCAGTCTCCAGTTTGTAGCAATTACCCTGGTCGTAGGCACTGTTCCATAGACTTAATAATACCTTTCCGGGAATGCTTCCAGTTCCCTGTGAGTTCCAGAGGCAACCAGTATCTACAACATAGAACACGTAAGGATATGAGCTGTTGTTAATCTTCAAGAAATCGATAGATGCAGCTTCCGACTGACTGGAAACGAGTTTCACTATCTGATTGCCACTGTCAGAGAGGCCAAGCTTTGCCACATACTTGCCTGAAGCAGGATGGTAAATGCGATATTTACCATTATTCTTAACAAAGACAAAGTTCTTCTGAGCCGAAGATGCATTTGGCTGACAGTTGGTAACGCCCGACTTTGTTCCTACGATATACGGTGTGCCAGCATTGACATCATCTACAGCCAGTTGAGAGACACGGTCGCTGGCGATACGATACAGTTTGCTTGTATCAAAGAATGCAGACGGACCATTGAATACGTTCATTGCCTCATTGTAATTAAGAGTAGCACCGTCAACTTCCTCGATGATAAACGTATTACCGGCATCTGGGGTAATGTAATTCCTCAGCACAATGCCGCCACCGTTGTTGTTATTAATAAACTGTGGCTTGAGATAGCTTGCTTCACCTCTGCTTCCCATATACGGGATGCGAAGACGCAGGTTGGAACCCTCGGCATTGTCAATGCCATCATAGGTAAAGGTCAGGGCTGTTCCGCGATCGGCATAGAACTTGATGTTCTCACAGTCATAACGGGCAAACTTTTGAATCTTGGGACTATAGATGTACCACAGACCGTCTATCTTCAGAATACCAAACTGACGTGAAGCATTGTCTGTTGCAGCATCAGGATTTACTGTACCGCCATTATTCTTATGAGAAGAAACCAACTGGTTCTGTGCATTGTTCAACGTCAGATAACCGCGTGAAGTCTTAATGGTATAAAGCTTGTTGTTAGAAAGTTGAGCAGGATCAGTAATAACGGTGAACTGCCAACGGTAGTCGGGTGTACCGAATACATATCCTGCTGTAGGAGGATTGCTGTTGCTGTTCTTTACAGACCAATAGGTATTAGCGGCATAAAGGTTCCAGTTATTACCTGTAGCAGGTGCATTGGTGGCACGGATAGCATACTTACCATTGCTTCCTAAAAGCAGAATCTGAGATTCCCAGATACGGTTATAGCTGTCACCAGAGACAGGTACTAGGCTATTGTTGAATGCGAAAGTTCCGTTGCCGCCGGTGTTCTGATTGGGATTGGTAAAGTGATACACAGTTGAGCCGCTTGTCCATTCGAAGAAGAAGGAATCACCGTACTCTCCGCCGTTGCTGTTACCAGCCTTCAGGGTAAACACACCTGCATCAGAGCGGTTGCTGGTAAGGGTTCCACTGGTGGTCAGGTAATACTTGGTACCGTTTACCTCTGTGAACACAGAATAATTCTTGTTCAGCGTAACGGTAGGAAGGGCGCGGAAATACGGGTCGTTAGGTCCTTCGCGGAAATTATTGTTGATTAGAGCATTTGTCAATGCCTGTCCCTTTGTGTTATAACCGTCGGAATTGTCCACGCCTCCATAGTCCATCAAGACAAGACCAGTAGAACCTGTATGACTGTTCAGATAGTTGATAACCACAGGATTCTGATTCTTAGCATTATCACGATAACCGTCACTGGTAACAATACCCAAGAAGGTCTTTGTATATCCAGAGGTATGGTTGATGGCCCAGCGCTTGGCATCCTTGTTCTCTGAGCAAGAGAACTGCAGCATACGCTGGATGCTGGCAGTCTTGGTAGCGGTAGCACCGCTGGCAGAAACATCATAGAAATCCTGGATAAACACAGAACAATTGTTTCCTATGCCCCTGATATGTCCGCCTTGCTGTTGACTGAAGTTGGCACTACTACCCCATCCTGATATAAAACCGCCAATGGGGTTCGTATCATATTCATCACGAGAGAGAACGATAAGTTTTCCACGTGCCTCCTTCATTTTGATGTTAGGAACGAAATTTACGGTGTGGCTGCTTGCAGGACTGCTGCTGAGTTTTGATTTAATCAAATTGTTCCAGTTACCACTGCCGCTGTCACCCTCAGACTCATGTCGGATAATGACAATAGCCGTTTCCGTTGGGTGCTGGTCCAACAGGTTACAAAGAGTAGAAATGGCAGTAGAGAACATCAGGTTTGTGTTGATGTAGCCATGACAGATACGCAGGTCACTACCGTCAACACTGGGACGGAGGTCAAAAGCTCTGATACCGCTGTTCCACATTTCCGTCAAAGTCTTGTCCTGCGTGCGTGCAAACTCCTCGCCCGGAATGCTATGCAATGTAGTGAAACCGTGTCCTGTGCCCGCATCATGGACACCAGGGATAGAAAGCTGACTCACAAAGGTATTGTCAGCAACACCACTCATCCAGGCACTATTGTCCTGAGCCGATACATTACCATTCGCCAGAGAGCACAGCAGTGCCATAGCGAAAACATTTCTCAGATTCCTCATCTTGCCGTTTACGGCAAACAGATGGGAAGATGCGATGATTGTTTTCATCTTTTCCTTAGTTAGTTTAAGAGTTAATAAATAAGCGAAACGATTTTTCGCACTGCAAATATAAAAGGTTCTTTTACAAAAACTATAGATTATATTAATTATTTTTTAAAAACGGCACTCATTTTTGATTGTTTCTTAAAATATAACACACAATCGGGCGATTTAGGATAAAATAGTCATAATTAGAAGCCCTCCATTTTTTCCTTCAGCTAAAAAAAGAAAAAAATGAATTTGTTTGGCAGACGTTTAATATTTTTCTAAATTTGCGGCAACTTTTGTGATTATACAAATTATACATTAATTTATATGTCTTTTCTAATCATCTTTAAATTACTGGGCTCTCTGGCGCTGCTCATATTCGGTATGAAATCCATGAGTGAGGCTTTGCAGAAGTTGGCAGGCCCACAATTACGACATGTGCTCGGTGCAATGACCACTAACCGCTTTACAGGTGTTCTCACAGGTATGCTGGTCACTGTTTCCGTCCAGTCATCCACCGCAACTACCGTCATGACAGTGTCTTTTGTCAATGCAGGTTTGCTGACATTGGCACAGGCCATATCTGTTATTATGGGTGCCAACATTGGTACAACACTGACAGCATGGATTATGGCTATTGGTACTGCAGGAGGCGGTGAAGCCACAACATTCGACATAGGCTTTGTATCCTACATAGGCTTCTTCATTGGTATTATCCTCATCTACATGAAGAAACACCGCTATATCGGTGATTTTCTGTTCGGATTGGGACTATTGCTATTAGGACTGACTACGTTGAAGGCTACAGGTACATCGATGGATATGGGCAACAATCCATCGGTTACTAACTTCTTTATGTCGTTCGATCCGAATTCCTTCTCTACAACCATCATTTTCCTGCTTTTGGGCGGCGTTCTCACTTTCTGCGTACAGTCATCAGCTGCTGTGATGGCTCTTACCATGCTACTTTGTTCCACAGGCGCTATGCCCATTTATCAGGGTATTGCTTTAGTAATGGGTGAGAATATAGGAACCACTATCACCTCGAATCTAGCTGCACTTTCAGCTAATACGCCTGCGCGTCGCGCAGCACTTTCGCATATGTTCTTCAATTTCATCGGGGTATTCTGGATTCTGTTTATATTCCGTTCATTTGTTGATGCCGTATGTGGATTCGTTGGCTACGACGTGGAAATGACAAAGGAAACGGCAGGAGCAGCAGCTTTCATGGCCAATGCCGGTAAGCTGAACTTCGTCCTTGCAGCGTTCCACACATGTTTCAATGTTGCTAACACACTCATCCTCATATGGTTCATCCCTCAAATCGAGAAACTGGTATGCTGGATTATCAAGCCTAAGACTATCGACGAAGAAGAGGACTTCCGCTTGCATTTTATTACGTCAGGCATCATGAAGACTCCCGAGCTCTCTGTTCTTGAAGCCCAGAAAGAGATTCAGGCATTTGCAGACCGTATGCAACGCATGTTCACAATGGTACAAGAATTGCTGACATTGTCGTCGACTTCTGGCGGTAAGAAAAAGAGCAATCAGGAAACAGAGTTTAACACACTGTTCTCGCGTATCGAAAAATACGAGAACATCTCCGATAACCTGGAACTGGAGATTGCCAACTATTTGGACCAAGTAAGTGATGCTCATCTCTCTGATGAAACAAAGGCCAAAATACGTGGTATGCTACGTGAGATTTCTGAATTGGAGAGTATTGGTGACAGTTGTTATAACATGGCTCGTACTATCAGCCGTAAGTACCAAGGGAAAGAAGACCACTTCAACGAGGAGCAGTACAATCACCTGCATCAGATGATGGGGCTTACTGATCAATCCCTAACATACATGAACCAGTTAATAAGCGGGCGCAAAGACTACTTTGATGTTAACCGATGTTATAACATTGAGACCGAGATTAATAACTTCCGCGACCAACTGAAGTCGCAAAATATTATCGATGTCAACAATCACAAATACACCTATGCGGTTGGTACCATATACATGGACCTCATCAATTCCTGCGAGAAATTAGGTGACTATGTGGTTAACGTAGTTGAAGCTCGTACAGGTACCAGAATGCGCCGTTAAACATTTATGAGAAAGAATCTCCTTTTAGCCTTCCTGCTTGTAGCAGGATTAGCCAACGCCCGCACAGAACGGGTGATAATTCCTGGCGACCACGGAAAACTGGTTGCCGATTTGCAGACACCCGATGTAATGCCCAAGCATTGCCCCATTGTCATCATCTGTCATGGTTTTACTGGAAACAGGAACGGTGGGCTGGAATGCGGCATTGCGCATGAACTGGAGGCGCAAGGCATTGCCAGCATCCGCTTTGATTTCAACGGACATGGCGAGAGTGAAGGAGATTTCGTGCGAATGACTGTCCCCAATGAGATTGAGGATGCCCGCCATATATACAACTGGGTAAAGGCTGACGGTCGCTTTGGCAACATTGGCATTGCCGGACATTCTCAAGGCGGCGTAGTCACCTCCATGTTAGCAGGCCAATTTGGCAAAAAGGCTTTCAAGGGTGGCGTGGTACTGCTGGCTCCCGCCGGAGTATTACGCGACGATGCCATCCGTGGCACGGTAGCAGGACAGCCAGGCGACCACGGCGACCCCTTGGATCCCCCAGAATACGTTGAGGTTTGGGGACACCATTTGGGACGTGATTACATAAAGACAGCCTTCTGGCTCCCCATCTATGAGACAGCTGCTGCTTACAAGGGCCCAGCCTGT
This sequence comes from Bacteroidaceae bacterium, assembly GCA_024683455.1. Lineage (GTDB taxonomy): Bacteria > Bacteroidota > Bacteroidia > Bacteroidales > Bacteroidaceae > Physcousia. Next base: position 10,426 of record JAIKYE010000055.1, on the reverse strand, counting down.
GTCATACATGGAACGGGCGACCGAACAGTTCCTTACACTTACGGTCTTCGCTTCCATCAGTTATGGAAGAAGAGCGAATGGCACCTCTTAGACCGCTACGATCATGGTTTCGGACCTCATCCAGAAGAAGCGGTGAAACTGGCCGTAACATTCTTCCGCAAACAACTGAAATAACCAAATAACACAGAAGCCTGTTATCCTTCAAAGGACAACAGGCTTCTGAGTTTTATCGGGGAACCTTTTCTCTTAGAAATAGAATCCAAGGCCTACTTTCAGACCTACTCTTGTTCCATCAGAGAACTTGTTCAGACAAGGCTCAAAATACACTGCAGGCTCTATACTCACGTGCTGGTTCAGGTAGTAGCAATAGCCTACCTCCAAGGGCAACTGCAGATAATCTGCATTCACAGCAGCATGCTTATACTGCAGACCTGCACCCAGGAAAATACCGTTTGACTGGAAATAATAACGGGCACCGGCACCCAGGACAACTTCATTTCTGTCACGTTGACCGGCGGGCATCCACTGGTGGGTGTATTCCAGACGACCTGTTAACATCCAAGAGTCAGCAAAGAAATATCCAGCTGTACCCTGTAATCCCAGACCGAACTTTTCGCCACTACTATAGGAGATATTCAATCCTGTGAGAGATGCACCTACATATTTCGTACCTTCCTCAAACTGAGCATTAGCACCCATTGAAACGGCTGCAAAGAGCAGCATCAAAAGACTTTTCTTCATACCTAAATAAGACCTCCTTTAACTCTAGCAAGAGAGAACTGCTTTAAGGTCTGCGGCAGTTTAGATTATACTTGTTTTTCGTATTTCTTTTCCATATACAGAAAGCAGCAGTAAAGCACGTCATAAGTACCAACCCTGCTATGATACCCCACAGCCATGGAAGGCTGAAACCTTCCGGAGCAATAATAATATAAGAGGTACATACCACCGTCATGAACATGGCAGGCAGCAGACAGATGTAATAGAAACGCTGTTTACGAGCCAGCCATACCGTTGCTGCCCACAGGGTGATGCAAGCCAACGTCTGGTTGAACCACGCAAAGTAGCGCCAGAGAACATTAAAGTCCATAAACATTAGCATTGTGGCAATGGCAAAGAGGGGAAGACAGAGCACCAGTCGGCTCCACACGCTTTTCTGCCCCATGTGCAGGAAGTCAGCGGCTATCAGACGGGCGCTGCGGAAAGCCGTATCACCGCTGGTGATGGGTGCAGCTACTACGCCCAGGACTGCCAGCACGGCACCAACGGTTCCCATCCAACTGGTACTTACGGCATTCACCACAATGGCAGGATTGCCCAAAGAAGCTAACTTTTCATAAGCCGTGGCACCTGCCTCACCAGGCAGCGTACTGGCAAACTTAATGGTAGCAGCAGCCCAAATCAGGGCAACCACGCCCTCCGTTATCATGGAGCCATAGAAGATGGGGCGTCCGTACTTCTCGTTGGTCAGACAACGCGACATCAGGGGACTCTGCGTACCATGGAAGCCACTGATGGCTCCGCAGGCTATGGTGATGCATAGCATGGGGAAGATGGGCAAGCCCTTGGGATGATGGGTGGTAAAGAGTTGGTCGGTCAACTCGGGCATCCATCCGTCGGCCGTATAGATGTGCCAACCGATGCCTATAGCCATAATCAACAAGGCCACGCCAAACAAGGGATAAACCTTACCTATCAGTTTATCTATGGGAAGGAAGGTAGCTATCAGGAAATAGAACAGTATCAGCACCACCCAGAACCAGTTGCTCCACAGCCAACCATTGTCAGGAATCATATTGTCCAGCAAGGCTGCAGGAGTGGTGATGAAGACGGTCCCCACCAGCACCAGCAGGACCAGTGAGCAGAGACGCATCAGTATGCGCATAAAGAGTCCCAACTCGTCACCTATCAACTCCGGAAGAGACACGCCGCCCTTACGGATGCATATCATACCGCACATGTAGTCGTGGACAGCTCCCGCAAAGATACAGCCCAAGACTATCCACAGATAGGCGGCAGGGCCGAACAGAATACCCATGATGGCGCCAAAGATAGGTCCCGTCCCCGCAATGTTCAAGAACTGAATAAGGAAAACTCTCCAAGGGGAGAGCGGCAGGTAATCCACCCCATCACGCTTGGTGTAGCAGGGCATGGAAGAACGTGACTGTGGATTAAATATATGATCCACAAAAGCTCCATATATCAGGTATCCCAGGAGCAATACAATCAAGGCAAAAGTAAAGGTTATCATAGTATAAAATTTATTCTTTTAACTTTCCAACTTCCTGTTATCATACCACACAAACAGCACGGTAAAGACGGTTGTTATGACGGCAGTCAGCGCCTCGCTGGTTTGTACGGGCAGGCCAAAGCCGTTTTCTTTATCCACTAGGATGAACTCTGCGCTGACGCTGAGCATGAATACTGCAGGCAGGAAGGCAATCACCCAGCTCCAGCGGGGAAGAATACCCTTTCCATCCACACGGTGATGTAAGTAATGTGTAATGGTAAAGAAGGTGAAGGTGGCCAATACCTGATTGAACCAACTGACATAGAGCCACAGCACCTTGAAGCTACTGATATTGAGCATCAGAATGGCTATTGCAAACAGCGGAGCAGCCAGAAGGACACGACGCCAGACCGTCTTCTGACCGAATTTACTGAAGTCGGCGCAAATCAGTCGGGCTGCACGGAAGGCGGAACCACCCGTACTCATCGGGGCAGCCACGATACCCAGGACAGCCAAGACCAGACCGGCATTGCCCAGCCAGTCGTTGCACATCCTCTCTACCAGCAGACCGGGATTCATCTTTACCGTTCCACAGGCCGTCATGGCATTGTATAGCTTCTCGTATGGGGTAGCACCTGCTATGTCCATCGTATCCACAAACTTCATGGCAGCGGCAGCCCAGATAAGGGCAACTACGCCTTCTGTCACCATAGCGCCATAGAAGCAGCGCAAGCCATACTTCTCGTTCTTGATGCAACGCGCCATCATAGGGCTTTGCGTAGCATGGAACCCACTCACCGCGCCGCAGGCAATGGTGATAAAAAGACCAGGAAAGAGGGGGGTATAGGACACTGGGTAATGATCTGTAAAAGCTTCTGCTATACTGGGGATATTCCCGTCGTGCGTAAAGATGCAAGAACCTATGAGAACAGCCATGATGAGCAGAGCGGCACCAAACACAGGATAGATGGTTCCTATAACCTTATTAATAGAAAAGACTGTTACGGCAAGGTAAAAGATGAATATCACTACCGTCCAAATCAGGTTGGTGTTGGCAATGTCAAACATGCGTACCATCAACTGGTCCATCAGTCCGGCAGGAATCAGTACAAAAGAGGCACCCACGCAAATCATCAGCACCAGAGTCACCACGCGCATTACCAAGCGGCACGTATTACCCAGCTCATCGCCGATAATCTCGGGCAGAGAAGCACCATCGCGGCGTATGCTGATCATACCCGACATATAGTCATGCATGGCACCGCCCAGCAGGCAGCCCAGCACTATCCACAGGAATGCGGCAGGTCCGTACAGAACGCCCATCAGGGCACCGAAGATAGGGCCTGTTCCTGCAATATTCAAAAACTGAACGGTATATACCTTCCAAGTAGGCATGGGAATATAGTCGGAGCCGTCTGGACGTGTATAACAGGGTGTCTTGCGGTTGGGGTCTATGCCAAAAACCTTCTCTACGAATGTTCCATAAAGAAAGTATCCCAGTACCAAGCAAGCCAATGCAATACAAAATGTAATCATACTTTTTTTCTTATTTTTTGTATAATCCACGGCAAAGTTACAATTTTTCTACAATTTAACGATAGTTTTTTTGTATTTTTGCACCATGAAAAAGTATTTACATGTTCTTTTTGTCGCCATCCTATTGGTAATGGCACAGTTTTCCTTAGCGCAAGAATTGTTCTCTCCTGCCCATCCTGCCCCCAAATATGAGGTCAGAGGCGTATGGATTACCACCTTAGGCGGGCTGGACTGGCCCAAGACCAAAGCCACCTCTCCCGCCAGGCGTGAACAGCAGAAGCAGGAACTCTGCCAGATTCTGGATCAGTTGAAGGCTGCCAACATCAACACCGTGCTCTTTCAGACACGTATCAGAGGCTCTGTCATCTACCCCAGCAAGATTGAGCCTTGGGATGTTTCCCTTACGGGGCAGTTCGACAAGGATCCCGGCTACGACCCTCTGGCTTTTGCCATAGAGGAGACACATCGCCGCGGTATGGAGCTGCACGCCTGGGTCGTTACGGTGCCTGGCTTTAAGACCAAGGATGCCGGCAAGATGGGAGCCAAGAGCTTGCTCAAGACACACCCCGACCTGCTGAAGAAGCACAACGATATGTATTACCTGGATCCCGGCCTGCCCGGGTCCGATGACTACCTGACAAATATCTGCAAGGAGATTGTCGGCCGATATGACGTGGATGGCATTCACTTCGATTATATCCGTTATCCCGAGAATGCTGAGAGTTTCCCAGATGCTGCCACCTATAAGAAATATGGCGGTAAGCAGAGCAAGACCGACTGGCGCCGCAGCAACATCACCCGCATGGTCAGCAAGGCGCACAAGGCCGTCAAGGCCCTCAAGCCATGGGTCCGACTCAGTTGTTCGCCAGTAGGCAAGTTCCGGGATATGCGCCGCTTCTCATCCTATGGATGGAACGCCTATGCTGCAGTCTATCAGGATGCACAGGGATGGTTGCGTCAGGGTATCATGGATTTGCTTTTCCCCATGATGTACTTCCAGGGAAATCATTTCTATCCCTTTGCCGTCGATTGGCAGGAGAACAGTTACGGACGCCCCATTGTTCCCGGGCTGGGCATCTACTTCCTGTCCCCCCGCGAGAAGGACTGGGACTTGGGCATCATCCAGCGCGAGCTGTGCTATATGCGTCAGCAAGGTCTCCAGGGACAGGCATACTTCCGCAGTCAGTTCCTTACGGATAATACCAAGGGACTTTATGACTACCTGAAAACCGCCTACTACCCCTACCCCGCTTTGCTGCCGCCCATGACGTGGGAGAGCAGCACACGTCCCGCAGCACCTGTGGTCAAGGAAGAACGAACAGGCCCCACAACGGTATGCCTCCGCTGGGAGCCTGTCAAGGATTGCCGATACGTTATCTACGGAAGCAAGGAACTGCCTGTTGATACGTCAGACCCTGCCAACATCATTACGGTAACGTCTCAATGCGAATACTCTTACAATCTGCTTTCCTCCACGCTCCTGGGACTTCACCTCACCGTGAAATCCCTGGACCGCTATGGTAACGAAAGTGAATAGTTACCTTTCTTTTCAAGCCTCTCCCCCCGCCCTCTCCGAGAGGAGAGGGAGCCGAGGATATGAGAACTTTTTTTATCTGTTAATATTCATTTTTTTGTAGTTATCGCTTCGCTCTGTAGTTAGAGGAAGTTATCGGGCTTTCAGCCCTAGGAAGTTATGCACTTCGTGCTGAAGTTAACTCGTTTGCACTCGTTGACGACAGTTCTACACGTGCATTGGTATCGTCCCTTATAACTTCCCCTTTAACTTCCTATTATAACTTCCCAATTTAACTTCCCATTTCCCCTCGCCCACGGGAGCGACTGGGGTCTTTAGAGGAGCCACTGAATGTGGCTACGGCCCCACAAAGGGGCGAAGAAGGCCCTTTGGAAGAAAGACTGAATGTCTTTCTGTGCCTGATGAGGGGAAGAATCTACGATTCTGACGGAGGTCCGAAGGGGAATCCCCATTCGCGACGGGGTTCTGGTTAGGGGTGAGGCTTAAAAGAGTACTTTACGTCCATTTTTGATGAACACTCCCTTCTGCGGCTTGCTCAGCTTCTGACCGCTCAGGTTGTATATACTCCCCTCGCCCACGGGAAAGGGGTTGGGGGTGAGGCCGGTGGCATCATCGTCGTTGAAGTTCAACTTGAACTCCTTGACGGGTGAGCTGCCATCGAGCTGGAAGTAGCTGTGGCAGGCACCTATGCTGGCACCGCTCTGCGGATAATAGAGCGTGTTGCTGGTACCGAGGTAGAGGATGCTCCTGTTCTCGGCGTTGAAGCTAAGGGGCGTATAGGTGCCCAGGAACTGTACCTTCGTGTCGTCGCTGGTGAAGTCGCGCATGGTCTTGTCTATGGTCACATTGGTGAACACGGGATTGACGATGTCCTCGCCACTCTCCCACTTGATGATATAAGGTGTGCCCGCCTGAATACTGGAACTGCCTGGTTCCGCGAAGTTCAGTGTCAGCGTACCGTCCGCGAGCGAAGCAGTGCTCAGTTGGCGCACTGTAGCTCCTGCCAATGGGCCGGCGGCTGTAGATACGCTGAACGGCAGACAGATGGTGTTCCACTTGCCGTCCTTATAGAGCGTGCGACCTTCGAGCGTCACTTCTGTTTTCATACCGTGCCATGCCTCCACGAGCTCTTGGTTCTTGACAGGGAGTCCGCTGTCGTCTTTAGCCAGCGAGAACCTGTCGTCCGTAGTCGTGAATATCACAGGGTCGCTCCACTGGCCGCCATCATTGTTGTAGGCCTGCACCATCACCTCGTATGTCTGCTGCTTTTCAAAACCTTCCATAATATAGGGATACTCGTCGGTAACAACCTGAAACGTTCCGTCCGTAATATTCATAATGTTGACATCATCTATATACAAGTACGATTCTGATGTGCTGCCGGTACTGTTCATGTGGACAATTGCGATATTGCCCTGCGTTCCTTCAGATGATCCTTCATCTATATACGGTTCCAGGTCGAAGGTATATTGCTTCGGCGTGGTGCCGGCGGTGTATAAATCTGAAATCTTCTCATATAAATGGCCGTCAGTAGAAACCATTACCGAGAATCTCTCCACGCCGTCGCTGCTGCCCCATGCCCAGAACGATACCAGAGAGGAGAAATCTATTTTCGGGCTGAGAAGGAACACGAAGGGGTTGATGTTTTGTCCCTCCTTATAGCTGGCCGACTTCAAACACGCTGAACCGTCGAGGCCTTCACTGGGAGACACCTCCCAACAGGCACCTTTCTTGTTCGCATCGACAGTCACCCAATTTCCTTCTTTGAAAATATCCTCTGCGCTACCGTCAAAGTCCTCCGTCGTAATGTCCACAGGCTTGTATGATATTCGCCATTCCTTTGCATCTCCCACGTTTGTCCAGTTGAAGGTTGCCGTCTCGCGAGTGATATGAGAGACGGTAAAGTTCGTGGGCGTCTGATCCACTACCGTCAGAGAGGTCTCGAAATTGTTCTCAGAATGATACCCTCCGTAGTATTCTACATCTTCAGCAGGACTGCAATAGGCGATGCCTATCGTATAGTCGCCCACCTCCTCTGGAGTAAAGGTGATGGTGCAGTCCTTTGTCTCACCACCAGGAATCACGAACGTCTTTCCTACAGACACATAATTGTTCACCACAAGGTACAAATCTCCGTCGAAGGTCTTGTCGTACGTATTGGACACATTCACCGTGATGTCAACACTCTCGCCCAAGGCTATCTTAGCGAAATTCGCCGTGATACTGTTGAACTTGAGGTTTTGGACTTCGTAGGTGTTTCTTTCCAGCACCGTTCCCGTGCCGCCTATCTTCTGTATACCTACAATGGCTTCCTGTCCATAGTTGTAACCGCTGTTGGAACTACTGCCGCCGACGCCCTGATCATCTGGGTCTAATGCCGACAGAACGAAGTAGCCGTCGCTCAGTCCGCCCCATCCCCAGTTGATATGGAACAGGTCGGTATCGTCTTCATTCTTGTATCCGTCGCAGACGAATCCATGTCCTTCGTCACCACTCATTCCGGCATAGCATACTGTGCGTCCCTCTTCCAGTTCATGATAGATGATATCCGTCCAGTCCCCGAAGCTATACCAACTGCGACACAGATACCTAGTCGTTTCCGCATAGCCGAAATACTTCTTCAGGGCATTAGCCACCCTCACCGTGCAGGAACCCGACGTAGGACCATAGTCCATCTCTGTCGCACAGCCACAACAGTACATCAGCATAGCTACGGCTTCGGCATTTTCTTCCGTATAGCTGCTGCTGTAGTTGTTGATCATATCCTTCCAATTGATTTCAGTACCCTCCGGAATCACAGGCATATCTATCTGATAACTATAGGTCCTGTAGCTTGGAATATCTCTTGTCGTCGCCGTTGTCTCGCTGCCCGCCTTCTTTTCCGTGTAGTACATCACCTGCGCCATTGCCGTAGCTATGCAGCCCGTAACGGATTGCAGACCGCTGGCATATTCTGGACTATACGCATTATAGGGATATTCCTGATTCCAAGTTGTCGTCATCAATGGCAGAATCTCGCCGGTACTGTGACTACCTACTCTCCTGCGTCCCTTCCCGTTCCCGTTAACGGGAACGTTAGCCTTAAGCCACGCAATCTCGTTGGCATAGCCCTGCAGCCAAGCCTTCATGTTGTCAGGCATGTTGTTGGGGTCCAGGCTTCCGCTGTCGCTGAAGCCCAGGACGGGAATGGTCTCGTCATCGTTGCTCACAATGACATACCCGCCATTGCTGTCCACATTAAACACATACAGACCGCTTACCGTCGAGGCCAGTTTCAGCTTCGGCGTCTTCCCTGGTGCATAGCGCGGTCCGCCCGTTGCGGTGCGTTGCTTCTGCAGGAATGCCAGCGCCTCTTTTTGCGCCTGCTCCGCCGTAATATCATCTGCACTGGCTCCTAAGGAGCAAAGCATCACGAGCAGCATCACAACCGTTCGTGCCAAGTTTAGTGTTAGTTTTACTTTCATCTTTTGTGTATGTTGTTTTTTTCGCTTCGCTCTATAGTTAGAGGGAATTATCGAGCTTTCTGCCCTGAGAAGTTATGCACTTCGTGCTGGAAGTTAATTCGCTTTCGCTCATGGACGACAGTTCTACACGTGCATTGGTATTGTCCCCTTTAACTTCCTCTTATAACTTCCCAGTTCCCCTCTACTCGGAGCGACTGGGGTCTTTAGAGGAGCCACTGAATGTGGCTACGGCCCCACAAAGGGGCGAAGAAGACCCTTTGGAAGAAAGACTGAATGTCTTTCTGTGCCTGATGAAGGGAAGAATCTACGATTCTGACGGAGGCCAGAAGGGGAATCTCCATTCACGACGGAGTTCAGGGTTAGGGGTGAGGCTGCTAACCGTTTAATTCGCTTGCGAATTTACACATTTTCTATTATATAAGGTGTGAAAAAAGAAAAATAGGTGTGAAAAAACTGCACTTAGGTGTAAAAAAAGTGGGGTTTTTTCACACCTTACTGTTGTTTTTTTCACACGAAGCATTCCATATTATACATTATATATATAAATTTGCAAGCTGAAAACGGAAAAAATACATGTATTCCCCTGGTATTAGATTTGTGAAACACAAATATGGCAAATGAATTAGTACCCAATAACGGTGAGATTATCATCTACCAATCGGATGACGGCAAGATAAAACTGGATGTACGTCTAGAGAACAATACGGTGTGGCTGACTATCGAACAGATGGCTGAACTATTTGGCAAGGCCCGTTCTACCGTCAACGAACATATTTTAAATGCTTATGCAGAAGGAGAGATAGAAGAAGACAAGACAATGAGAAAAGTCGGAAATTCCGATTTTTCTACCAAACCGACCAATTATTACAATCTCGATGTCATTATCAGCGTGGGCTATCGCGTAAAATCAAGAGTGGGCACGCGCTTTCGCCAATGGGCCACAGAAAAACTCACGGAGTACATCATAAAAGGATTTGTCCTTGATGACGAGAGACTTAAAAACCTTGGTGGCGGCAATTATTGGAAGGATCTGTTAGACAGAATCCGCGACATCCGCTCGTCGGAAAAAGTAATGTACCGCCAGGTACTTGATCTCTATGCCACCAGCGTGGACTACGACCCCAGAACAGAGACTTCCAAGCTATTCTTTAAGATGGTTCAGAACAAGTTGCATTACGCAGCACATGGACATACCGCAGCAGAAGTTATTTACGAACGAGCCAATGCCGACCAACCTTTCATGGGACTAACGACGTTTAAGGGCGAACTGCCAGGCATCAATGACATCAAAGTAGCAAAAAACTATCTAACTGCTGATGAGTTGAAGATTCTCAACAACCTTGTTTCCGGATACTTCGACTTTGCCGAAACACAAGCTTTGCGCCACCGCCCTATGTATATGGAAGACTACGTGCACCAGTTGGATAGTATCCTTTCTGCAAATGGAGACGAACTTCTGATAGGAGCAGGCTCCATTTCTCACGAAGAAGCGATGAAGAAAGCTCTTACTGAGTATCGGAAATATCAGGTAAAGACACTCTCCCCCGTAGAGCAGGCTTATTTGGAATCAATAAAGATGATAGAGAATAAGGCTAAAGGGAAGAAAACCAAGAAACAATAAAAGAAAAAGCATTAAGGTATTAGACCTATGAAACACATCAA
>JAIKYE010000037.1 GCA_024683455.1 Bacteroidaceae bacterium | reverse complement strand
TAAGAAGATTCTTTTTGTTGCTACTAAGAAGCAAGCTAAGCAGATTGTTGCTGACAAGGCTACATCTGTAAACATGCCCTACGTTATTGAGCGTTGGCCCGGTGGTATGCTGACCAACTTCCCCACAATCCGTAAGGCTGTGAAGAAAATGGCCAATATCGATAAGTTGACAGCTGATGGTACATTCAGCAACTTGTCTAAGCGTGAAATTCTGCAGGTACAGCGTCAGCGTGCTAAGTTGGAGAAGAACCTTGGTTCTATCGCTGACTTGACCCGTCTGCCCGCAGCTCTTTTCGTTGTTGACGTTTTGAAGGAGCAGATTGCTGTTCGTGAGGCAAACCGTTTGGGTATTCCCGTATTCGGTATTGTTGATACCAACTCAAATCCTGACAACATCGACTTTATGATTCCTGCTAACGATGATGCAAGCAAGAGCGTAGAGGTTATCCTTGATGCTTGTTGTGCTGCTATCAACGAGGGTCTTGAGGAGCGTAAGGCTGAGAAGGCTGATAGTGATGCTGCTGCTGAGCAGGAAGACCAGCCTGTAGTAAAGCGTACTCGCAAGAAGGCTGCTGCTAAGGAAGCTCCCGTAGAAGCTCCTGCAGAGGAAGTCGCTGAGGCTCCCGCTGAAACTCCTGCAGAGGAGACAGCTGAGTAATTAATTTATTCACAAATCATTAAAAAAGAAAACGTACTATGGACGTTACAATGACTGATATTAAGAAGCTCCGTGAGATGACCGGTGCTGGCTTGGCTGACTGTAAGAAGGCTTTGGCTGAGTCTGACGATATGGACGGTGCTGTTGCATACCTGCGTAAGAAGGGTGCTGCTGTTGCTGCTAAGCGTAGCGATCGCGAGGCTTCAGAGGGTTGTGTGCTTGTTAAGGCTGAGAATGGCTTTGGTGCCATCATCGCTTTGAAGTGCGAGACTGACTTCGTTGCCAACAATGCTGATTTCATTGCTCTTACCCAGAACATTCTTGATGCTGCTGTTGCAGCTAAGGCTAAGTCTCTGGATGAAGTTAAGGCTTTGCCTTTAGGCGACGTAACTGTGGCTGATGCTGTTACAGAGCGTAGCGGTGTTACCGGTGAGAAGATGGAGTTGGATGGTTACTGCTACATCGAGTCAGAGAATATTGCAACTTACAACCACATGAACCGTAATGGTCTTTGCACCATGTTGGCTTTGAACAAGGCTGTTGAGGATGCAACTGTTGGTAAGAATATTGCTATGCAGATTGCCAGTGCAGCTCCTGTCGCTATCGACGAGACTGGTGTTCCTCAGTCTGTAAAGGATAATGAGATTGCTGTTGCAATCGAGAAAACAAAGGCAGAGCAGGTTCAGAAGGCTGTTGAGGCAGCTATTAAGAAGGCTGGTTATAACCCTGCTCACTTCGATTCAGAGGATCACATGGAGAGCAACCAGACTAAGGGATGGATTACAGCTGAGGATGTTGTTGCTGTTAAGAAGATTATTGCTGACGTGACAGCCGAGAAGTCTGCAAACTTGAACGAGGCAATGATTCAGAATATTGCTAAGGGTCGTCTGAACAAGTTCCTTAAGGAGAACTGTTTGATGAGTCAGGAGTATATCTGGGACAAGAACTTCACCGTTGCTTCTTATTTGCAGTCTGTAGATAAGGATTTGACTATTACGGATTTCAAGCGTTTCACACTTCGTGCAGAATAATTTCTGTCGCGAACTGAAATAAATTCAAAAAAAGAGTGAGCCTTTCGTATGATTGGCTCACTTTTTTTATGTCTTTGGCTTTGCTGAAATTGCTGGTAATCGGAATAGGAAAGAAAATTGAGTTTTTTCTTTCGCTCTTCTCTCGTTTTTCGTAACTTTGCACACAAATGAAGATATTTGGGATAGGAATGAACTACGTGGAGCACAATAAAGAGCTTCATGGTACGTTATTAAATATAGAGGAGCCTGTTGTTTTTACAAAGGCAGACTCTTCGTTGCTTACGGGTGGTAAACCGTTTTTTATCCCTGCCTACACCCAGCAGTGTGATTATGAGACGGAACTGGTGGTACGCATCAATCATTTGGGGCGCAGTATTCCCGAACGATTTGCCCATCGGTATTATGATGAAGTATCTGTTGGAATAGACTTTACCGCTCGTGATATGCAGAAATCCTTGCGTGAGAAAGGTTTGCCTTGGGATTTATGTAAAGGGTTTGATGGAAGTGCTGTAGTGGGAGAATGGCAATCGCTTAAGACGATAGGTGAGGTTCAGAATTTGCACTTCCAATTGGATATAAATGGAGAAACTGTACAGAGTGGTTTTACTGGCGATATGGTACACAGTGTAGATAAGCTGGTTAGCTTTATCAGTCAGTTCTTTACGCTTAAAACAGGTGACATCATCTTTACAGGCACACCTGTTGGGGTTGGTCCGGTTCATATAGATGATCATCTTGAGGGCTACCTGGAAGGAAAGAAGGTTTTGGAATTCAATGTTAAGTAATATATAATTTGCAATGAGACGCATCATACAATATATATTGTTCTTTTTTATCGTTTTTCCTCTTATGGCGGAGGAAAGCGGTAGATTAGATATTACTACCCTTGACTGGGAGGAACTGAAGAGGGATTCCATTATTCCTGTTTATACAGAGGTGGTTCCACTTCAGTCTGATTATTCTTTGTATGATTACAGCGTTGCCATTGAATATCCAGAGTATGCGCCTCTTACTCAACAAGAGACAGAGGACGTCCTTAAATTTGATAGTCTTATAACGGAGAAAATCGATATTGAAACCTATGTAGGTGTTTCTCGTGGCCAGGGAATGCTGGATATTGCATTTGTTCCCATCATTCGTCGTGGTAATTCGTACCTTAAGCTTATCAGTGCTCAAATTGTTATTAATGCTACGCCCAAGCGACAGATGCATAAAGCTCCTGTCAAGGCTCAACGCTATGCTGCTCATTCTAAGTTGCAGAGTGGCCGTTGGGTGAAGATTTCAATAACAAATGACGGAATGTACCGTCTTACCCGTTCGGCTTTAAAGAAGATGGGATTTTCCAATCCTTCTAAGGTTCATCTGTATGGCTATGGCGGACATTTACAGAATGAGGTCCTGTTTACTGGTACAGAATATGATGATATGGTAGAGGTTCCTCTCTATTACAGTAAAAAACAGGATGCATGGCTCTTTTGGGGTAATGGCCTGTTGTCATGGAAGGGAGACGAAAGGGTTATCAACTTTTACGCAAATGCTGCTTATTATTTCCTGACGGAAGAGACCGAAGATGCTACTCTCATAGGGACAGAACCTTCTTATGCAGGACGCGTGGAGCATACTTTCCAAGACTTTACTGATCATGTTCTATATGAGAAAGATGAATATGCTTGGTATCATGGCGGTCGCAATTTGTATGAGAATGTTAATTATATCAATAATAATTCTCATACCTATAGCTTGCAGACCATCAATTCCGAAGGCGGTGAGAAACTGACGGTGGTTTTCTCAGCTTATAAAGACTCTGTGATGACAACATCTGTGAACGGAACTCGGATGGGAAAAATGGAGATGCCAAAGATAAAAGATTACTGGTATGCCACATCTGCAAAGGCAACGTATGATTTGAGCAAATTGGAGCGCACCTCTACCTGGAATGTTCGTCTGACATCAACTGCAGGTTTTAATGCTCGATTGGATTATCTGTCACTTAGTTATAAAAGAAAACTTAAGCCTTCCTCTGGCTTTGTTGCTTTTACTCAAACTCAATCTGGTAGTTGTAGATTTGATATAGAGGGATCAGGACTCAAGGTCATGCGTATTGGCAGTCCTGATGATTCCGCAACACTTATAGATGGAGTACAAAATGGTTCTGTCTATTCTGTAACCGTAGAAGACCCAACACGTCAGTTTGTAGCTTTTGACGAAGGTTATGCTTTTCCAGAACCGTCTTATGCAGGTGTCGTTGCCAATCAAGACTTACACGCGATGGACAGTGTGGATATGGTTATCGTTATTCCTGTCAGTGAGAAATTACGGAAGCAAGCAAATCGCTTGGTTGAGGCCCACAAGCAATACGACGGATTAAGATGCGCCATCGTTCGTGCCGATCAGATTTACAACGAATTCTCCAGCGGAACACCTGACGCCACAGCCTATCGTCGTTTTATGAAAATGCTTTACGACAAGGCAAAGACTATGGATGATGCACCTAAGTACCTGCTTCTCTTCGGTGATGCGGCATGGGATAACCGCATGACAAGTATTCATTGGAGGAAATACTCCCCCGATAATTACCTGCTTTGTTATCCCAGTGAGAATAGTCTTAGTAGTACTGAAAGTTTTGTGATGGAGGATTACTTTGCTTTGTTGGATGACGGCGAAGGTAAAAATATCCTTAAAGATAAGCCAGACCTTGGCGTAGGTCGTTTTCCTGTGACCACAGATGCGGATGCTAAGATTATGGTGGATAAGACCATCACTTATCTAAGCCGTGAAAATGCAGGCGGATGGAAGAACTACGTTTATCTCTTGGGTGATGATGGCGATGAGAATGACCACATGAAAAAAGCTAATGAGGTGGCAGAACTTGTTAAGGCTACTTATCCCGAGATGGAAGTAAAAAAAATAATGTGGGATGCTTACAAAGTGGAGAGTACTGCAAGTAATCTTTCATATCCCACCTGTACGCAGGATATTAAGAAAGCCATGAAGGAAGGTGCCTCTGTAATTAATTATGTAGGGCATGCCGCTGCTTATGCCTTCAGTGATGAGTTTGTGCTCCGTGTAAATGATTTTGCAGAACCTTGTGGTGACAAACTGGCTCTTTGGGTAACGGCAGCTTGTGATGTAATGCCCTTTGATGGTCAGATGGAAAATATAGGTGAGACGGCAGTCTTGAATCCTAACGGTGGAGCGTTGGCATTTTACGGAACTGCACGTACTGTATATGCTACCCAAAACTTGTATATGAACAGGTATTTCATGTTGCATTTGTTTGATACGGATGCTAAAGGTCGAAGAAATAGGGTGGGGGATGCTATTCGTCTTGCCAAGAACAGTATTATTACGGGAAATATGGAATCTCTTTATCCTCAGAATAAGTTACAATATGCGTTACTTGGCGACCCCTCTTTGGAATTTGGTGAACCTTCGCAGAAAGTAATTCTTGACAGTATCAACGGCACACTTCTCAAGTCGTCATCCAGAATTCCTCTAAAGGCTGGTCAGCGTGTGCGTCTTTCTGGACACCTTACCGATGCTAAGGGCATCCTGAAAACTGATTTCTCGGGAACTTTGACAGCCAGGATGTACGACAACGAGGAAACAATAGTCTGCTACAATAATCATTCTGCTAAAACTGGTGCCTTCTCTTTTACTGATCGTGCTGGCATCTATACATGTATGGATAGTATTATCAATGGTAAGTTCAGTCTTGAATTTATTGTTCCCGTGGATATTAATAATAGCAACGAGGAGGGCAGATTTGTCTTCTATGCGTTGAACAATGAGCGTACCATGGAAGCCAACGGTTATAGCGAAAAGTTCCTTCTCGGTGGTATGGAAGTTGGAGAGAAGGATAGCATTGGCCCGGCAATTATTGCAGGTTTGAATACGGAGGAATTTGTAAACGGAGGAACCGTAAACCGGACACCATATTTTGTGGCCAATCTGGAGGATGAAAGTGGTATAAATTACAGTGGAAACGGACTTGGTCACGATTTAATTCTTTGTGTTGACAATGATGTCAGCAAAACATATTCTCTGAACAGTTATTACGTGCAGGAGTTTGGTGACTTTACGCGCGGTAGTGTATCTTTTGTGCTGCCTGAGTTAGAAGCAGGTTCTCATACACTAACTTTCCGTGCATGGGACGTTCTGAACAATACCAATGCGGTATCCCTTGACTTTGTGGTTGATCCTTCCTTGGCTCCTACCATGTTTAATCTGACAGCAAGTCAGAATCCCGCTCGTACCAGTACCAATTTCCTTATTTCGTATGATATGGCTGGTGCCGATTGCACGTTCACGCTTGAGGTCTTTGATTATGCTGGCCGTAGGGTTTGGTATCATCAGGAACTGGGAAGTTCTTCTCGCGGATTATATACTATACCTTGGAATTTGTGTACCAATGCGGGTTGCAAATTATATACGGGAATTTACTTCTATCGTTGTCAAATGACGTGTGGCGATAGTAAGAAAGTGTCAAAAACGCAAAAAATTGTTATTTTGAACAATAAATAAGAAAAAACAGAGTTTTTATATTGTATGGAAACAATAAAATTCAATAAGATAACTCTGCTTTTAGCAGTGCTGCTTAGCTTCGCAGTTGTAAGGGCGGAAGATAAGAAGAATCTCTTCAATCCTGAAACATATGGTGTTACATCTTTGGCGATTGCACCTGATGCCCGTGCCAGTTCCATGGGTGATCTAGGTGCTGCTACAGAAGCCGATGTATATGCTCAATACTGGAATCCTGCAAAATATCCCTTTAATGTGGCTCGTGCGGGAGTAGGTATTAGTTACACACCTTGGTTGCGTAAATTGGTCAGTGATATCAACCTTGCTAATGTGACGGGTTTCTACCGTATTGGTGATTATTCTGCAGTATCAGCATCACTCCGTTATTTCAGTTTGGGTGAGGTCTATCTCAGTGATACTGAGAATATGACTATTAGGCCCTATGAGATGGCTATCGATGCAGGTTATAGCCGTATGCTTAGTGAGACCTTCTCTATGGGTGTAAACTTGCGTTTCATATTCTCTGATATCCGTTACAACTATGAGGATGAGAGCAGCCCAGGAAAGGCATTCGCTGCTGATATCGCCATGTATCGCTTAGGATACTTTATGATGGGTAATCGTGAGTGCAGCCTTGGCTGGGGTATCAATATTAGTAATATAGGTAGTAAAATCGCTTTTGGAGGTGATGATAACGCAGAGTTTATTCCTACCGACCTTCGTATCGGTCTGAACCTTACAGTTCCTGTAAATGAATACAATAAGTTCAGTTTGGCTCTTGATGCCAATAAGTTGTTGATTCCTACTTATCCCAAATTGCAGGAGGGTGAGTCAACTGTTGATTATCAGGATCGTATTCAGCGCGATTATTATGATATCTCGCCCATAGCCGGTATCTTCAAGAGTTTTGGTGATGCTCCTGGTGGATTCAAGGAAGAGTTGCAGGAAATCCGTTGGAGTATAGGTTGTGAATATACTTATAACGATCGTTTTATGCTTCGCGCAGGATATCATCACGAGTCAGAAAATAAGGGTAATCGTAAGTTCTTTACTGTTGGTGCCGGCTTCCGTATGAATGTCTTTACCATTGATGCTTCATACTGTTTCAGTACAGCACAGACCAACCCTCTTGATCAGACCATGCGTTTCTCGCTGGGCTTCGATTTGGATGGTATGCGTGATCTTTTCGGAAAAATGAGGAGAAGATAAGGATAATATCCTTTTTAGAATACACATAACAAATAAAGAAGGGGCGGCCCTTCTTTATTTTTTTTCTACCAGAACGGTAGCATAGGCAGATATGCCTTCTTCACGACCTGTAAAGCCAAGTTTCTCTGTTGTGGTTGCTTTGATGCTGACATCATCAATGTCTATTTCCATCACCTTAGCTAAGCATTCCTGCATGGCGGGGATATGTGCTTTCAGTTTGGGGCGCTCTGCGCAGACTGTGGCGTCGATGTTGCCAACTCGGTAGCCTTTGGTAGCAATCAGTTCGATAGTTTTATGGAGCAGAATCTTACTGTCTATGTTGTGAAACTCTTCGCTGTTGTCGGGGAAGTGATAGCCTATATCGCGCATGTTGGCAGCTCCTAACAGCGCATCGCAGATGGCATGAATCAGTACGTCTGCATCACTGTGTCCCAGTAAGCCGTGTGTATGATCTAAGCGTATGCCACCCAACCAAAGTTCGCGTCCTTCTACCAGTTTGTGGACGTCAAATCCAAATCCAACCCTAATCTTCATAATATCTTTTCCTTTTTATTTCTTCCCAGACTGCAGGATGTAGTCCTTCGCCATGATAATCTGGGTTCTTCATACTCTCTCTTAACGCTGTGCTACTAATGTCAATAAGAGGCGTTTCTGCAATGGTAACGCCATCGGGAACGTTTTCTAACTTGTAGCCTGTTCTCGGATATACAATGACTTTGTGGTGTGCTAAAATCTCTTCGCTCTTGTACCACATGGGAAACCGTTCCCAGTTATCTGCTCCGATAATCAAGATGAACTCTCTCTCAGGGAACTCATTACGCAGATGCTCTAAAGTGTGAACCATATAGGAAGGGCGGGGCAGATGGAACTCATAGTCGGAGACGGTAAGGTTCGGAATATCCTTTACTGCAAGTCTTGCCAACTGCAGTCTTGCATTGTCGTCCAAAAGCTTCTGATTTACTTTGAACGGATTCTGTGGAGAGACCAATAGCCACATCTCGTCTATTAGGCGCATATCCAGTAGAGCCTGGCTGAGCTGTATATGCCCATTATGGATGGGGTTGAAAGTACCTCCGTAAAGTCCGGTCTTTATTGAGCATTGAACATTGAGCATTGAACATTAGGAATTTAGGAAATCTTTTAGAATCTTGACAGCTTCCTGTTTGGCAGTTTCCAAATCATCATTTATTAAAATACGGTCGAACTGGGGGGCAAAACTCATTTCGTATTCTGCTTTTTCCAATCGGATTTTTATTTGGTCTTCGGGATCTGTCTTTCTTCCCTCCAGTCTGTTCCTTAATTCCTCTATGCTGGGCGGTTGGATAAATAAGCTTAGTGCGCGGTCACCATAGAATTTCTTTATGTTGCAGCCACCCTTAACATCAACGTCGAACACTACATTTTGTCCAGCTTCCAGTTGTTTCTCCACCTGTTCTTTCAAGGTGCCGTAAAAGCGATCGGGATAGACCTCTTCATACTCCAGAAACTCATTGTTCTGAATACGCTGGCGGAACTCTTCCGGTGAGAGGAAGAAATACTCTACTCCATGTTTTTCCTCGCCACGTGGAGGTCTGCTGGTGGCGCTGATGCTGAAGGCCAGCTTAAACTCTGGGTGCTCCTTCATCAGATACTGTACAATCGTACTTTTTCCGCTGCCACTTGGGGCTGATACAATAATAAGCCTGGCCATTTACATTACATTAAGTACTTGTTCCTTGATTTGCTCCAATTCGTCTTTCATCTTTACCACGATGTTCTGCATTTCAGCTTGATTGCTCTTACTGCCCGTGGTGTTGATTTCGCGACCCATTTCTTGGGCGATGAAGCCCAGCTTCTTACCTTGGCCATGTCCTTCTTCCATTGTCTGACGGAAGTATTTTAGGTGGTTGGTCAGACGCTGTTTTTCTTCGTTAATATCAAGTTTCTCAATGTAATAAATCATTTCCTGTTCCAGACGGTTGCGATCGTACTCCACTCCTGGGATAGACTGCAGTGCATCAACAAGCTTTTGGCGAATTTTCTCTGTCCTGCTTGTTTCGTATGGCTCGATGCTCGCCAGCAGGGCAGCAATATTGTCCAGTTTCTCTTCAAACTTCTTCTGAAGTGCTACGCCCTCTTGCTTACGGAAGTCCACCAACTGCTGAACGGCTTTCTCTACCACACTTCTGGCAACAGACCACTCCTCATCTGTGAGTTCCTGAACTTCGGTCTTGCTCAGGACATCGGGCATACGCATGAGCACCGTCCAGATATCCTTTGGCTTGTTTATGTTATACTTCTCTGCAATATCTGTAATCTGTTTGTAGTAGTTGGCTACCAACTCACCGTTAATAGAAGCGGCATTCTGGTCCTCTGTCTGTTCAATCCACAGGTTGAATTCTACTTTTCCACGCTCCAGTGCCTGAGAAATGATGGCACGTACTTCCATATCTTTTTCGCGGTAGATGGGAGCTAATCGGGTTGACAGATCCAGTGCTTTGCTATTCAGTGATTTTACCTCTGCATTAATCTTTTTTCCTTGGAATTCGGCTGAGGCTTTTCCGTATCCCGTCATTGATTGTATCATATTTTCTCAACAATTTTCTGCAAAAGTACGGAAATAATGGCAAAAAATAGTAATTTTGTACCGAAATTTAAATGTAAGTTTAACGAATGCCTTGTATTCTACATATAGAGACCAGCACAAAGGTTTGCTCTGTGGCTCTTAGCCAAGATGGGAAGCTCCTTTATCACCATGAGGATTTTGATGGTCCCAGCCATTCTGAGATGAGTGGCGTTTACGTTGATGAGGCCCTGTCTTTTGCCAATAGTCACGCAATTCCTGTTGATGCTGTAGCCGTTAGTATGGGGCCTGGCAGCTATACAGGTTTAAGAATAGGTGTTTCTTTGGCCAAGGGCGTATGTTATGGACGCGATTTGCCGCTGATAGCTGTTCCTACGCTCAAGGTGCTTTGTGTGCCTATCCTTCTCGGTAAGGAGGAACTCCCTGAGGATGCACTTCTTGTTCCGATGATAGATGCTCGCAGAATGGAAGTCTATTCTGCAGTATATGACCGTGCCCTCAAGGAGATACGTCCTATTCAGGCTGATGTAGTAACGTCAGAGACCTATCAGGAGTTTTTGGATCGAGGTCCCGTATATTTCTTTGGCAATGGGGCTCAGAAGTGTCAGGTTGTCATTCAGCATCCCAATGCTCACTTCATTGACGGTATTCATCCTTTGGCTAAGAATATGTTTCCTTTGGCTGAGCGCAGCATGCACCTTGAGGAGTTTCAGGATGTGGCATACTTTGAGCCTTACTATCTGAAAGAATTTGTAGCAATAAAATCAAAACCATTATTGTAATGCAATACAATACACAAAGAGAGCAATTGATTATGCCCGAATATGGACGTGGCATCCAGTATATGGTAGATTTGGCCATCTCCTTGCCAGACAGACAGGAACGCCAGAGGTGTGCAAACACCATTATATCCATTATGTCCCGTGTTCAGCCCGAGAATGCTGGTGCTGCTGATTATGAGGTTCGTCTTTGGAATCATCTTGCTAAAATTTCACGTTATAAGCTTGATATAGATTACCCTGTGGAGATTGTGCCCGAACAGGAAGCTATGGAACATCCTAAGCCATTACCTTATCCGATGAAGAAGATACGCCGCCGCCACTACGGACACCTTGTGGAGAGTGCCTTGCAATATGCCCAAACGCTTCCCGATGGTGAAGAACGTACAGCATTGGTAGGTATGGTGGCCAATCAGATGAAGCAAGATCTTTTCGTCTGGAATCGTGACTCTATGGATGAGAACTTGGTAATGCAGGACATCAGACGTTATTCTGATGGTCAGTTGCAGTTGCCGTCTGATTTCCGTTTTGCTACAGTAGGTGTCCCTTCTAATGCTCAACTGGCAAATAACGGCTCTACAAAGAGTAAGAAGAAGAAACGTTAAAATTATCTCTCATATTTTATAGCATATGCCATCTTTTATTATCGAAGGCGGACATCGGTTAAAGGGAGAAATCGTTCCTCAGGGTGCCAAAAACGAGGCACTGCAGGTTCTCTGTGCAACATTGCTTACCTCTCAGCCTGTAAGGATTAATAATCTGCCCGATATTGCCGATGTCAATAATCAGATTGGTCTGCTCAAGGATATTGGCGTAAGTGTGTCTGAAAACGCTCCTGGCGATTATACTTTTCAGGCCGATAACGTTGATACCGATATTCTACATACTGAGGAATTTCTGTTGCGATGTGGAAGTCTTCGCGGCAGTGTTATGCTTCTAGGTCCCCTTTTGGCTCGTTTCGGTAGGGCAGAGGTGGCTCGTCCTGGTGGCGATAATATTGGTCGTCGTCGTTTGGATACCCATTTCCTTGGCTTGCAGAAGTTGGGCGGTCAGTTTCTGTATGATGCTGAACGTGGAGTTTTTACCATTACCACAGACGGGCTAAAGGGATGCTACATGCTCCTTGATGAAGCTTCTGTAACAGGAACGGCAAACATTGTTATGGCTGCTGTCTTGGCAGAGGGAACCACTACCGTTTATAATGCTGCTTGTGAGCCTTATGTTCAGCAGCTTTGCCGTATGCTCAATAA
>JAIKYE010000038.1 GCA_024683455.1 Bacteroidaceae bacterium | reverse complement strand
CAAAAATCATGAAAATTCTCCTCTCAAAGGCATCAAAAACATATAATTTGCACCTCCCCGAGGCTACACTTGCACACTCCTGGGAACAACACGTGCAGACTCCGGAGGTCTTCTTTGCGTTGTTCCCTATATCGTAACAAGCTGTTCCGATAGGGGGAACAACTCATTGAGATAGTCTCAATACCCCCTAAGAGATATTCTCAATGAGTCGTGGAGATAGTCTGAACAGTTCATGGAGACTATCTGAATGAAGCAAAGGTGACAAAGTAAAGTTTTCTAGCTTAAGTATTCCTGTCTTTATACAGATTATTTAAAAAAAATAATTTTATTTGCACAAAAAGAATAAACTAATTATCTTTGCATAAAAGAATTGAGACTATGACCTATTTAAATCAGTTTCATAGACAGAGCATAGAACGATGCTTGAAGAAAGTTGCCCAATCGAAGTCTTTGCAGCTGAAACCAAATGTTATAACATCAACAATATTATGAAAAGAATTCTTGTTTATTTTATCGTCGCCCTGATGGCGGTAGGTTCTAATGCAAAGACTGTTATCAATCACCCTTGGCAGGGTAAGCGTGTGGCTTACTTTGGTGACTCTATTACCGACCCGAACAATGAAGCTTCGAAAATGAAGTTCTGGAGCTACCTGCAGGAATGGCTTTCTATCTCACCCTATGTATATGGGGTCAGCGGATGGCAGTGGAACAGCATTCAGCGTCAGGCAGATAAACTCAAGGCTGAGCACGGCGATGAGGTGGATGCCATACTCATCTTTATAGGTACCAACGACTATAATGCCGGTGTACCTATTGGCGAATGGTTTACGGAGCGCCCAGAAAGGGTGATGGCTGGAATAGGGGAGCCTAAGCACATGGTGGACCGCCGCCACAGATTCCCTGTGATGAGTGACTCTACCTATCGTGGCCGTATCAACAAGGCTCTGGACTATGTGAAGCGTCTCTATCCCACCAAGCAGGTTGTGCTGCTCACACCTATCCATCGTTCGGAGTTCCATGCGGGTAACAGCAACTGGCAACCACGAGAGGACTATACCAACAAATGCGGCGAATACCTGGATGCCTATGTACAGTCTGTAAAAGAGGCTGGCAATATCTGGGCTGTCTCTGTGATTGACCTGAATGCTCTCTGTGGCCTTTATCCTCTGATGGATGAGCATGCTCAGTTCTTCAAGGATGCACAGGATGACCGCTTGCATCCCAACGACGAGGGACATCGCCGTATGGCTCTTGTGCTGCAGCAACAATTGCTGGCGCTGCCAATTTTCTGATGATTTTCTTTGTCCGTCTCTCATTTATTTCTTATTTTTGCAGTACGAAACCTTAAAAATAAGTTGTTATGTACACTTCGGACAACAAATTGTATGTGGCACATGGTCAGAACGGACCGATATGCCTTTGTGGTAAGATGGCTAACCGCCACGGCCTGATAGCAGGCGCTACAGGTACGGGTAAGACGGTGACTCTGCAGGTACTGGCAGAGACTTTCTCACAGGCTGGCGTTCCCTGCTTCATGGCTGACATGAAGGGCGACCTGTCTGGTATCAGCCAGGCGGGACAGATGTCGGGCTTTATAGAGAAACGCTGTGCTGAGTTCGGCATAGAGAACCTTGCGTTTGCGGGTAGTCCCGTGTGCTTCTACGATGTGTATGGCGAACAGGGACATCCTATGCGAACCACCATCTCCAACATGGGACCTGAACTGATGGCACGCCTGATGGATCTGAACGAGGTGCAGACTGGCGTGATGACCATCCTCTTCAAGGTGGCTGATGAGCGCGGCTTGCTGTTGCTCGACCTGAAGGACCTGCGTGCTATGCTTACCTACATAGCCGACCATGCTACGGAGTTGACCAAGAAGTACGGCAATGTTTCTACGGCCAGTGTGGGCGCCATACAGCGTGCACTGCTTGCCTTGGAGAATCAGGGTGCCGACAAGTTCTTCGGCGAGCCGGCATTCGATATTATGGACTTGCTGCAATGCCGTGCCGACGGGAAGGGTATCATGAATGTGTTGGCTGCCGATAAGTTGATG
Organism: Bacteroidaceae bacterium; assembly: GCA_024683455.1. Lineage (GTDB taxonomy): Bacteria > Bacteroidota > Bacteroidia > Bacteroidales > Bacteroidaceae > Physcousia. The sequence continues at coordinate 35,346 of JAIKYE010000038.1, read as the reverse complement.
CTGAATCCTAAGCTTTATTCTACCTTCCTGCTATGGCTGCTGTCCGACCTGTATGCCCGTTTGCCTGAAGTGGGTGATCAGGAGTTGCCAAGGTTGGTCTTCTTCTTCGATGAAGCTCATACCTTATTTGCTGATACGCCTAAGAGTCTGGTGGACAAGATAGAGCAGGTGGTTCGTCTGATACGCAGTAAGGGCGTAGGCGTGTACTTCGTGACACAGAATCCCACTGATATACCAGACTCAGTATTGGCTCAACTGGGCAACCGTGTACAGCATGCCCTCCGTGCGTTCACTCCTAAGGAGCAGAAGAACGTAAAGGCTGCTGCAGAGACATTCCGCGCTAACCCTGACTTCAAGACGGAAGATGCCATCATGGAACTGGGAACGGGCGAGGCCCTGGTTTCCTTCTTAGACGAAAAGGGAACACCCACCATCGTGGAGCGTGCCAAGGTGCTCTTCCCGCTGAGCCAGATAGGAGCTATCAGCGAAAGTCAGCGCGACCAGATTATTAAGTCGTCACGCATCTATGGCAGATATGACACGATGATAGACCGCGAGAGTGCCTTTGAAGTTCTGTTGGCAGAAAGCGAAGAAGAGGCTCAAGCCCAGGCCGAGGCTCAGGAGGCTGCCGAACAGGAAAAGCAGGTGGCTAATGAGCAGGAGAGTGCTTCCAAGAAGGAGAAAAAGAGCGGGGGATGGAAGAAATCGTTCCTCGGAAAGATTCTCTTGGCCGTTATCACCAGCATTACAGCTGCCCTTGGCACGCACGTAGCAAATACCGTTACGGGAAGTAAGACCAGGTCCAAGGACTCTATAGGAAAGAAGGTAACAAAGCGTGCCGTCAGTACGGCCACGCGAACGGCTACCCGGGAGATAACACGCAGTATCTTAGGAAACTTGATAAAGTAAAGAAAAAAAAGTGATGCCAACAAGCATCACTTTTTTTCTGGTATCCATACGCGCATGTTGCCTCTGCCTCTGTGGCACCAGGCGTAGTAGGGGATAAGCTTCAGACCAGAGTCCTTGGTGATAAGCGTAGTGACGGGTGTTCCGGCAACCTTGGTTTTGCCTGTCTTAAACTGTGTCTGAGCACCAATCTGTGCTTCCTTAATATTTATGGTATTATCAGGATGCTCAATGCAATATACCAGCGGGCCACGCTCTACGCATAGCATACCACGGTCGGCTTCCACATTCTCGTTGGCGCGGACGATACGAGGCTCCATATCAAAGTGAATCTTCACTACATCGCCTTTCTTCCACTCAGCACCCATCGCTATATATCCGTTTGAGGATTCTATATTAGAGGGGAAGAACAGTTGTTTCCTGTTATTCACGCTGACGGTGAATTTGGGCTTTTTGCCATCTGCGTAGGTGTAGAGGTCGGAGGGAACAACCTGGTTATAGACCCAGCCCGGGAGGCGGATATTGAGCCAGAATTTGCCTGCTTCGTTCTCCTCGATTTTCAGCGTGATATCGCCACTCCAGGGATAATCTGTTTTCTGACTTAATACAACCTTCTTACCATTGAGGTTGAGTGTGGCTGTGTTTGATAGGAACAAGTTAACGTATATGCTCCCCTCGCCCATTGGAGAGGGGGTGGGGGTGAGGCTATAGACATAGCCGGGCAGGGAAGGGATGAAACGGCAGATGTTGCTGGGACAGCAGGCACAGCCGAACCAAGGCTGACGCTCGTGCTGACCTTCAGATTCCAGCGGGTTGGGGTAGAAGAAGCCGTTACCCTCTAATGAAACACCACTGAGAAGACCGTTGTAGAGGGTACGCTCCAATACATCATAATATTTAGACTCGCCATGCAACAGGAACAGGCGGTGGTTGACATACACATTACCGATAGCGGCACAAGTCTCGCAATAGGCTGTCATGTTGGGCAACTCATAGTTCTTGCCAAAGGCTTCACCGTTAGAGGTAGCACCTATGCCGCCTGTGATGTATAGTTTCTTGCCGACGATGTTTTCCCAGATGGCATCTATAGCCTTGATGTAATCCTTGTCTCCTGTCAGGGCAGCCACATCAGCCATACCGGCATACATATAGGCGGCACGAACGGCATGACCTACGGCTTCATCCTGTTCCACAACGGGCTTGTGACTCTGAGAATATTCTTGCTTGACCGCAGTCTTCCCGCGATAGTCGAGCAGGAACTTGGCCTCGTCGAGATACTTCTTGTCGCCCGTTGCCAGATAGAGTCTTGCCAACGCCATCTCGGCAATCTGATGACCAGGAACCACACAGGCCTGACCTGGGTTGGGGCCAACTTCCTTGCATACCAAATCGGCAAACCTAATGGCAATATCCAGGAACTTACGGCTACCCGTAGCCTGATAGTGGGCAACGGCACCTTCTACCATGTGTCCAAGGTTGTAAAGCTCGTGGCTTCCCTGTTCCTCGCTGCTCCAGCGTGTCATTCCCGACCAGTCATGCGGATGCTCTGGATTCTGCGTTCGTGCAGTATAGAGGTATCCGTCGGGTTCTTGGGCAGAGGCTATTACGTCGAGAACGGAATCTATGTAGGCTGCCAAAGCCTTATCGGGATAGGTTTGCAGGATATAGCTGGCACCCTCAATGGTTTTGTAGGGGTCGGTATCGTCGAAGGGGAATGTTCCCTTCTGAATCTCAAATACCTTAGAGGGATCCTTAAGGTGAATAGCAGCATTAGAGAAATTTGCGTAACGCTTTGATTCTTCGCATTTTGAGAATGCAAGGGGTATGGTCACGTTTCTGCTGGCTTCCAGCCTTTGCCCCCAGAATGTGTTGGGCGTAACCTTTACCGACGTAAAAGGTACGGGGGTGATGGGATAGCCCTGTTTTAGTTTAGAGTTTAGAGTTGAGTGTTTAGAGTTTAGAGTTGAGTGTTTAGAGTGAAGGGGTAGCAAGGGGAATGTGATAGCTACCAATAGTGTGAATATTGTTTTCATGTTTACGGTTTGATTGTAGAATTTCGTCAACTATTATATAATTTCATGCAAAGATAGTAATAATTCTCGGTTTTTCTGTATATTTGCAAACAAATGTTGATAAGTTTCTAACGTTTCTATGAAAGATATCTGTGATTTTATAGCCAAGTGGATGGGCTTGATGGTGCTTTTGGTAGCTATAGTCTCTGTATGGATGCCAACGTGGTTCTCTTGGATTGAAACGAAGTCCATCAATCCGCTGTTGGGTGTTATTATGTTTGGCATGGGCTTGACACTTTCGCCCCAGGACTTCAAGATTGTATTCAGCCGACCCAAGGATATCCTGATAGGATGTACGGCGCAGTTTACCATAATGCCGCTATTGGCATGGGTGCTGACTCAGGCTTTTGCCCTTCCTAAGGAGTTGGCATTGGGTGTGATATTAGTGGGTTGCTGCCCGGGCGGAACAGCATCTAATGTTATTACCTACTTGGCTAAGGGTGATTTGGCTCTCTCTGTAGGTATGACGGCTGTCTCTACGCTGCTTGCTCCTGTGCTGACTCCGCTTTTGGTGTGGCTGATGGCAGGGACCATGGTGAATGTTGATACCATTGGCATGTTGCTGAGTATAGTCTATGTAGTCATCGCTCCCATCATCATGGGTTTGCTATGCCAGCGTTTCCTGCCTAAATTAACAAAGGGCGTTACTCCCTATCTGCCGGCTTTCTCCTCCTTAGCTATTGCCTTCGTGGTGGGAATAGTAGTGTCGCACAATGCCGACAGATTATTGTTGGGCGGAATGATTGTTGTGGTAGTTGTGGTGCTTCACAATCTACTGGGGCTTTTGACAGGTCTTGCTATAGGAAAGATGTTGCAATTGGCCCGTCCCAAGTGCGTGGCACTCAGCATAGAGGTGGGGATGCAAAACAGTGGTTTGGCATCCTCATTGGCAGTCATGCATTTTGCCGCATATCCTCTGGCTACCATACCTGGGGCAGTCTTCAGTGTATGGCACAACATCAGCGGTGCATTGGCCGCCAAGTTCTTTGCTAAAGCCTAATTTTCAAGATTGTTTCTTACCAACGTGCCCATTTGGTCTCGAAGTCCCAGATTTCTGCATCGAACTTCAGGGCTCTTTCGCATTCCTCCTTTGTGCGGTCTTTAGGAATGCGCGATCCTTTGAGGTTGACAAACGGCTCACCGGCATCATAAGCTGCCAAGACGGCATCAAAGAACATGCGCCAGCGAACCTTATAGAATGTCTCTACCAAGCCATCCCAGTCGCGGTTGGCGTAGTCTGAAAGGTGATAAGTGTCTCCCCATACGGTGATGATGGTACGGGCATTCATCTCAAAGTAATCTTTCTCGGCCTTGTTCTTACCCCATGCACGGGCATCGCGTATCCAGTTGTCGAGTGAGAACTCTGGTCGGGTCTTCAAGACTTCGACAAGTTTGTCGCACATACCTAAGAACTCCTCAGAGGCTTCCACCATCCCTGCTCTGTCGCCAGCTTTGTAGGCATCGGCAAAGCGCTTCCTGACGGCCAGAGCTCTGTTGCAGATAGACTGACGGCGTGTGTTGGCAAGGTCGAACTTGAGATAGCTGGATGTACCCTCAACCTGTTCCAGCAGAGCCAGTGCTTCATCCAGATTGGCAATATCGTATCCTTTGCGCAGTTCTGTGGTCCAGTTCCATTCGCCCTCCAGATTGGGGTGAGCGTTGATAATACCAGACGCACCGGTGCTGGTGTGGGTGGTGCATACCTTTTCCACCATCTTGTGCCAGAATGCCCTGTATGTGGAATCTACGCGACCCAGATGACGGTCGGCAATGTTGTCGATATACTCGTCAAATCCTATGCCTGTATTCCAAGCCTGTGCCAATACTGCCTCATAGACAGGTTCGTTGACGCCAAACCCTTCCAGGGTAGAGCCTATGCCTACGAACTCTGCACCGCCTTCAGCCTTTGCTGCGGCAATTCGGTTGGCGTTCAAGTGGTAATCACCCTCAATCTCGGTCATACCACCGAAGTTGCCAAGGTAACACCAGATGAATTTCTGGCCGTAGAAATGCTCCGTGCGACGCCAGATCTCTATGTAGTCGCTCTCGTAGTCCAACATAATCAGCTTGTCCTTCGGAACGGCGGTAAGGAAAGCCTTGATTCTCTCGGGTGTCCAGGCTCTCTGGTTGCTGATAAAGAGCCAACCCATCTGAAGCCAGATGGCCTCGGGGTCAACATTCGCCAGAGATTGATAGACGCCGGCAGAAATCTTGGCTAGCGAATCGGGCTCCCAAGATGGGGGAGATACCTCATTGAAAAGATCCACACCATAGATGTGGTTGGTGCCGTACATGCGGTTCTGCTCCTCCAGATAGTCTTTCTGAATACGGGCAAAGATAGGATCTGAGGGATTCAGGTAGGTGCAGCGATACTTCTCGTTGAAATTGCACCAACGGTTTACGCGTGAGGTTCTGATTCCGGGATTGGTCTGCTCCAACTCTGCGGGAATATGACCGGCAAAGGCAGGAAGAACGGGAGTCATGTTCAGCTCGCGTTCGCGTTGCAGAATGCGCTTCTGCAACTTAGCTTGTCCGTCGATCCAACTTTGAGGAAGAGGACCCTGCCAGCGATCGATATTGATCATACGCTGCCATGGCAGGTGTGCGGGACCTGTAAAGAAGGAGCGTATCTGCTCATCGGTCATACCATACTTGCGCCATACTTTCTGCCATACAGCTTCCTGACCGGTGATGGCAAGCGGCATGTTTATTCCGTTGAGCGCCATCCAGTCAATGAAACGCTCCCACTGTTTCCACTTCCACCAGGTCATGGTATAACCAAAGGTACAATAGTTAAGGAAGAATCTTATGGGTATCTCTACGTTGGCAGATACCTTCTCCGGAACCTGCGGCATGCGGTCTGGCAGTTCAACGGGATTATAGTCGTACCAACTGACATTGGCAAGACAATACTGCTGAAGATAACGGTTCAGGCCAACTGCCATGGAATTGGCATTATTACCTCTGATAAGCACTTTGCTGCCTTTCTGCACAAGTTCGTATGAATCTGTCTGTGCATCGGTTTGTTCAAAGGCTACAGCTGATGCTTTGCTTCCCATTATTCTGTGTGCCAATGCTTCGGCGGTGCGTTCATCGGCTGTCTTGAACGACATGAAAGTTAACGTTACTGCTATGAGCAGAATGGATTTTAGTATGTTCATAGTGTTGAAATAAGTCTTAATTGCGTGCAAAAGTAATAAAAATCTTGTACTTTTCTGGCAAATCTCTGTTAATTTTTGTTACCAGTTTGCCCGCTCAATTCTTTTTCTTCTATTTGCCCCAAGAAAAGTATCAATGAGGAACTTAACTATGAGATACGTTAAGATATTTATCTTTTTTATTCTGACCATATTTGTAACAACTACCGCTACCGGGCAGACACTGAATGTAAAGTCGGGTAGTGTGACTTACGTGTTTCCTGCTACCCAGATGGGTGACGTGACTTTCGAAAACGGAAACCACATAACCATTATGGGAAAAACATTTGCTGTAGATGACATTGACGAGATGACCTTTGATGATACAAGTGTGAAAGACAATGCCGTGAATGTAAACTACAACGCTGGAACGGCGAGTGTTACCATCAACCAAACGAATACGGCAGCCATCTCCGGAGATGAGAAAACTTACATATTGAGTGGTTCGTCAGATAATGGTTCCCTGACGCTTGACGGCAGCTATAAATGTACTCTCCAGCAAAGCCATTTCTTGTGGCGATGGTACAAAGACCACAAGCGGGAGGACTACCAGATGGACAAATGTCACAGGCTCCTATACACAAGGACTTTCCGACGGTACAGGACCCAAGCTAACTTTACTGCGAAATAGAAGATATGAATATATAAAACCATACGGTTATATATTCTGTCTATGAAAAATTAATAGATACATAAAATATTCTTTCATTTTCTTTGGACATATTAGAAATAAGTCCTAAATTTACTGCCGTTTTCTAAAGGAATGGTATTCGGTAACACACAATGATGCCATCTTAAAGGAGAACTGAGTAGAAGGTTCGCTTAACCGCGATTAATTGGGAATGTGGGTGTAAATCCCCGACTGTCCCGCAGCTGTGAGCTCCCTTTACACTCTGAAGCATGACGCCATTGCCTATTTGAAGGCGAGAAGGCGCTTCAGGGTGGAGCAAAGTCAGAAGACCAGCCTTTCCGCTCATAAAACTTGCTGAACGCTCTCGATGTAAGGGCGGAACGCGAATACTGCAAACAAGAATTGGCAGAGAATGCCAGAAGGTGCACTTATTGAAGTGTGCTGTGTTGTATGTATATAGGTATTTAAATTATATGTTCAATGGTTTCATTTTTTAATCGTAGGCTCTTTTTCCTGGATAGGTACGGGAAGAGCCACTTGCGTACAGACTGGTTTAAGAACCGTCTATCGCACCATTTTAGTCTTAAACTAATGCTCTATTTCCTGGTAGCTATCATAGCTACCGCCTTGGTCTGGCACATGCCTCTGGAAAGTTTTGGCATTGAGGGGCTGACAATTGTGCAGCGTCGTATCATTGCCATCTTTGTCTTTGCCACTATCATGTGGATTACGGAGTGCATACCGTCGTGGGCTACGTCGGTGGTGCTGATTGCGCTGCTGCTGTTTGCTACGTCGGACAGTGCACTGACCTTTTATACGTCTGGATTGGAGCAGTCCGACCTTCTGAGCCATAAAGTGCTTATGGCTACTTTTGCAGACCCCATCATTATCCTTTTCTTGGGTGGCTTTGTCTTGGCTATAGCAGCGACAAAGAGTGGTCTGGATGTTGTCCTGGCTCGTTGCCTGCTTAAACCTTTCGGTACGCGATCCGAGGTTGTGTTGCTTGGCGTTATTCTCATTACCGGTATCTTCTCTATGTTTATATCCAATACTGCTACAGCTGCGATGATGCTCACCTTCCTGACACCTGTATTCAAGGCGCTTCCTCCCGACGGAAAGGGTCGTATAGCCCTGACGCTGTCTATACCTTTGGGAGCCAATATCGGTGGTATGGGTACGCCTATAGGAACACCTCCCAACATGATCGCACTGAAATACCTGAATGACCCTCAAGGTCTGAATATGAACATTGGCTTTGGTGACTGGATGATGTTTATGATTCCGCTAACTATCGTGTTGCTGTTGCTGGGCTGGTGGTTGCTCCTAAAGATGTTCCCCTTCAAGCAGAAGCGTATAGAGCTTAACATCGAAGGTGAGGTGGAGCACAACTGGCGTACTGTGGTTGTGGCAGTAACCTTCATCGTAACTATTCTGTTGTGGTTTACCGATAAACATACTGGCGTAAATGCCAACACGGTAGCTATGTTCCCCATCGCTGTCTTTGCGGCAACAGGCGTTATTACCAGTAAGGACTTGCAACAGATCAACTGGAGTGTTATCTGGATGGTAGCCGGTGGTTTTGCCCTTGGCGTAGGACTTAATGAGTCTGGCTTGGCAGAGAACGCTATCGAAAGTATACCCTTCGGGACTTGGTCGCCTGTGGTGATTCTGGTTGTTGCTCTCTTGGTATGCTACGGCTTATCAAACTTTATCTCCAACACAGCCACCACAGCACTTCTGGTACCCATCTTGGCAGTTGTCTGCAAGGGTATGGGAAGCACCATAGATTCTATTGGCGGTGTGAGCACCGTACTCATCGGTATTGCTATTGCTGCTTCTGTTTCTATGTGTCTGCCTATCAGTACACCTCCCAATGCCATCGCTCATTCTACAGGTCTCGTGGAGCAGCGTGACATGGTTAAGCTGGGAGCCTGTATCGGTGTCTTAGGCCTGATTCTGGGATGGCTTACCCTTTATTTGGTACGATAATAATACCTTAAAATAATTACTATCTGCAGAGTTAATTTTTTTGACTCACATAAAGAGCGGCGCATACGTGAGTATCCGCCGCTCTATTTTATTCCTTTCCCCAAAGGTTATATTCTATTTATGGTATCTGGATTATCTTGTGGGTCTGTAGTGAGAGATGCCACTGAGGGTGGCTGAGTATATAGTCAACACATTTGGCTGTGATTTCCCTGTTTTGCTCGGCATTGCCTGTGTCACAAGGTTGCAGACACAGATAGGCTCCATCTGCCATATTGCTGTAGGTGTCGGGCAGGTGCGTACCATCGAACACTACCTTAATCTCGTCTATCTTCTTCAGGGCAATGGGGGGTACATGGTTGGCAAACATATTCTTGGGCGACAGGGTTACCCAGTCGATGCCAACGGGTAGCGGCCGTGTCCCGTTTGTCTCTACGGCAATGTAGTAACCTGCCCCATGGAGCGCTTCTACCAGCGCATCATCAACCTGTAATGAAGGTTCGCCGCCTGTCAGTACCACAAAACGACACTGTTGCCACTGGCTGATGGCAGCAATAATCTCCTCGGCAGTCATTGGGGTGGACGCTGTGAAGTCTGTATCGCAGAACGGGCAACTAAGGTTACAGCCGCTGAAACGTACAAAGACAGCAGCACGTCCAGTGTGGCGTCCCTCGCCCTGGAGTGAATAGAAAATCTCGTTGATTTTGTACATAGATGTCTGACGGTCAGAGCAGATACTTGGCGTCGATGGGGAAGTTCTCGTCGTAGGCCTGTGCCACATTGCCAAATGATTCCTCCACAATGGCTTTATAGCATTGAGGGAACTGGTTGACTACCCAGGCAGCAATGTTCTCTGCTGTGGGATTAAAGGGTAGCAGTTCGTTAAAGTTACCATGATCCAGATAGCCGTGAATGGCTTTCTTAACATGTGTAAAATCAAGAATCATTCCGTTTTCGTCAACTTCTGTTGATGCCAGGAAAACGGTAATCATCCAGTTGTGACCATGTAGTTGGCTACATTTGCTGTCGTATGACAACTTCAGCTGGTGGCTGCCAGCAACATCTAGTTTCTTTGATATGCAGTAAATCATCTTTTAAAAAGCTTCCACGTCCTTGATGTGGGTAGGGAAAAACACGCGTTATTTTTCAGTTATATTGCAATATTGCGGCTGCAAAGGTACGAATAAGCGGGAGAATAAACAAAGAAACCCCTTTCTTTTTGTTGTAAAGTTCATTATTATAAGAAAATGCCCCAAGAAGTAACTCATTGTACTTCCTGGAGCATCTTTAATCAGGATGATTTCAGTATTCCCTTTCTTATTCGAAACTATAGAAGAAAGAGGGGAAGCCTTCTACCGTTGCAACCTTGGTTTCCACTTCTCCTGTAGTTAGGTCAACAGTTGAGAAGCCATTGTATTCGTCGTTGGCAGAACCGTAAACCATCTTGTTGCCATAACGTCCCATTGCTACACCGTGACCGTTGGAAAGGGGAAGACCCTCAACTACTTTCACTGTCTTATTGTAAAGGTCAACCACCACGGGAACTCCAATCCTTGCCGTAAAGGTATTGGTGTTGGTAGGATCGAGGGCAGGTGCAAAACCGTATGCGTACATCTTTCCATTGCCGGCATAACGACACATCATCAGTACATTCAGGTAATTACAGCTTAGGCCTGTGACCTGTGTCTCGGCAAAGTTAATACAGTATGATTCGTCAAACTCTGTATCGCCTTTCTTGATACGTGCCATACCTGCGTTAAGACCTGGAATATAACCGAACGAGCCTGTGCAGTTTACGTAGATGTCGCCTTTCTCGTCTTCGAAGATGGACTGATTATCCACAGGGCGAGTGGGGCCGCATAGTCCGATTGTTGTGTTGCGAATCTTCTTGATGAAACTGTCGTCGGAAACGTTGTACAGAGCCATCTCCAATGCATTCTCAAATGGCATCCACTGCGAATTGTATTGCTCCAGTGCAATGTACAGGATGCCGTCGCGTATGTACAGTGCGCCAGGATAGGCAGAAACGCCCTCGTTGCGGAGATTGGAAACGTCAATTCGGGATATCTCTGTCATGGTCTTGGGGTTGAATACTATTATCAAATCCAGACTCTGGCAACAAACGTATGCCTTTTCTTCGTTTGCCTCAACCACGATGGCAGCACTGGAATTTGCTGGAAGTGTCATAGAACCTTTGAGTTCCAACTGATTGTTGGCATTGAGAATATAACGTTTGAGTTTCAACTCTGTTCCACCCATATAGTCAGGGAAAACGTAGATGTTGCCGCTCTTGCAAACGCATGGATAGGAACCGAAGCCGAGGGGAATGGAATTCTGGTTTGTATAGCTGACGCCACCGTCTATTTTCCCAATAGCCTGAAGATATCCGCTTCCGCTATCGCCAGAAGGGTTGGTTACCGTGGTTGAAATCAGGATCTTACCTGCTGATTCTGATGTGTTGTCGTCAGGGGTGACGCCATCCTCATTGTTACACGCTGTGAAGGTTACTGCTAATGTTGCAGCCCAGAATAAATGTTTAATACTCATGTTGTTGTTAAATAATAATGTTAGTATGTTATTTCAATATGTATTTTACCTTGAAGGCAAAGCTGCGTCCGGGTAGGGGACGGTTCAGGTCGGAATAGACAACTCTGTCCGTCAGGTTTTTTACCTTGAATGTAAGCGTCCAACGGTTGTTGTTGAAACTGTGTTCTATTCCTGCATCAAAGGTCATCGAAGTGGGAATCTTACGATCCTGATACTTACTCATCTCGAAATCGTAGAAATATTCGTGGATGTAGGATGCATCCAGCAGCAGGCGGCTATTCTGGCATTTGCCCCCGAAGAAGTTTTCCTTGTGTAGCTCGAAGCCAAAGTTGGCCAACAGGTAGGGGATGTTAGGCATTCGCTTGTTGTATGTTGGGTTGGCAGCTGACGAACCAACTTCGTGCTCGCGTTTGTCTCTGAGATCCTGATAAGTGGCATTGGCGTAGAGATACAGGAATGATGTCACATCACCCTTTACTTCTGCCTCAACACCCTTGGTGAGGACCTTTCCGAAGTTGGCATATCGAGCCATTGACGGAATCATATCTGCTTGATATCTAATCATATTGTCCAGTTGGTTCAAGAAGAAGTTAGCCTCAAATTCTATGAAGCCATATTGGTTGGCGCGATGGTAGATAAGTCCTGTATTCAGACCTTTGCAACGTTCGGGTTCTAGGTTTGTGGCAGGTAAAATAGAATATCCGTTACCTGTAAGTTCTTCGGCAGTTGGGATGCGAACCTCGGAACTGAATGCTGCCTTGGCCATAAGATATTTTGTAAGCTTGTAGCGCATGGCTTCACTGACACCCCAGTAGTTGCGATTGAGGTGTACATCAACGGGATTGTTGATAAATGTATATTCCAGTACCTTGGTGTTAGAACTGTAGTTGAAGTTCTTGGCTGTGGTAGAACTCATGAACTTGCCCTTGAATAGTGTCAGGTCGTATGAAAGACCTACCGTCAGGCTGCTCATGTTGCTGGGGAAATTGGTCTTGTAGCCGAAACTCTTGTCCATAAGCTCGTTTTCGGGATTCTGCCTCGTATGAGTGGCATATACATTTATATTAAATGCATGATGCTCATTCAGCAGGTAGTTCATGTTCAGTTTTCCTGCGAAATCGTGTGTGCGGTTATTGGAATCAGAAGCATAGCTGCCCTGTTCTCCTCCATATGGCGAAACGGATGGATAACGGTTTCCGTCCCAATCATAACGATACATAGCTTTGTCGCACAGACCGTTTTGTCCGTAACTGTAACATGCGTCAAAATCCAAGTCAAGACCATCAATCAGGAAATTGTCACGCTTCAGGGTCAGAGCACTGATACCGGATATCCCGTGATTGTATGCCTCACGTATATCACTGTCTATGCCCTGAATCTCTGCCTTTGTGCCAGTAAATACCAATTCGAGTTTTGCTTCATCGAAATACCATTTGGTAGCTTTCAGCGAAGCTCCTAACATCATCTTCTTAAAGGTGTCGTGGTTACGTTCTACGACACGGTCGTTCAGATTCTGTAGGTGCATCTTGTAGTTGTTGTCGGAGTAGGTAAGGCATCCTCCCAGTCCGAATTGCAGACCCGTGGCGGCATTTGTCCTCTTAAACGAGAAGTTCAACTTGTGCGTATTGAACGATGAAATCTCATAGCTTCCGTCCAGATAAACAGGAGGATATTCCTTGGTAACTACGTTCACAGCTCCACCCAATGCTGAGCCTCCAAAGCGATAGGGAACAATACCTTTGTATATCTCTATGCGTTCGATCATGTCTGTAGGAATATCGTTTAGTGACACATAGTCGCTTAGTTGGCCTATGGCAGCTTCATCTATATATACTCCCATGCGTTTTCCCTCAAGACCTCGGACGGAGATACGCGATGCACTGCCTACGCCGCCAGTACTTCTGACGGTAATACCTGCAGTGCGTGCAAGAGCATCGTTAATACTTGTTGTTGTACCCTCCAGTTGTCGTGCACCTAATACGGAAACAGGCATAGCTGCTTCGCGCATCTTACGAACCTCGTTTGGTGCCACAATTGTAACTCCACCCAGTTCCTCGTTGAAAACAAAGCTTGTGTCTGTGTCTATGCTTTCCTGTGCAAATAAACTCAACGTTGTTGCCAACGCTAATAAAACAATCTTATACCTCATATAATTTATAAATAGTGTGTTTTAATTTCGCACTGCAAAGGTATGGCGTTTTCGATGCCTACGCAATACCTAAAAAATTGTATTTTGACCAACTGCAAAACACTATGTTTTAGGTATTGCACGCTTCAGCTATTCGCCGTAACTTTGCAGCGTGATTATTAAATGATTCTAATAAAAACGAACACCTTATTTATAATATATTATGGCAAGCATCTTGAAAAGACTATTTACCAATTGTGCCTGTCCAAAAGGAAGGATGGGACGCGCTATGCTTAAGTTTATGAATTTCTGTCATGCTCCGCTTACCAACTGGGGGCTGGGGCTTGCAGATATTCAAGACGGTTGGACGATACTCGATATCGGTTGTGGTGGCGGTGCCACACTGAAGCGACTGCTGGAGCGTAGCAGAGATGCGCAGGTCTATGGAATAGATATATCCGAGGAAAGTGTTGCCAAGGCCAGAAAGGTGAATGCTAAGGAACTTGATAAGCAGGTTTTTGTCTGCCAGGGGTCTGCCGAGAAGTTGCCATACGAGGATAATAAGTTCGACCTTGTAACTGCCGTCGAGACGGTTTATTTCTGGCCCAACCTTCCCGGTTGTCTGCAAGAAGTAAACAGAGTGTTGAAGCCTGGCGGGAGATTCGTCATTATGGTAGAGGTTGTTGACAACAACTCCAAGTGGACCGACTTAGTGGAGGGTATGACGGCATATCAGCCCAGAGAACTTCAGGCAATGCTCAACGAAGCGGGATTTGTTCATACGGTGGTATATCGCAAAAGGCCCTCGTATGCTACAATTATTGGTATTAGAAAATGACATTCACAATATATCTTTTGCCCTAAATTGGATTCATACGTATTAGTATTAATATGGTGAAGGCTTGCCGTGAGGCAGGCCTTCACTCTATTTCAAAGGTATTGATTGTTTGATGTTTAATTAGCGTGTGCCATAAATCTCTATGTCGCCAATGCGGACATAACCGTCGTTACCGCCGTCCGTAACATTTACTCGAACGTATCGTGCTTCAACGGGTGTGATGGTTGCTTCGGTAACGGGCGATATATTGTTTGTGTAACTGCCTATTGTGCTCCATGTCTCGCCATCAAGACTGGTCTCTACAGTGAAGTCGCGGCTGTTAAGCTGAGGATCCAAGCCTGCGGCCTCGGCATGTCGCACCACATAACGGCTAATTTGGTAAGGTTCCTTGAAGTCCAACTGTACCCACCCAGAGCCGTCGGTTCCTTGGGATATCCATATATAGCCCTCTGATGGTGAACCGTTTGCGGCGTATTTGACATTTGTCCTTGTCGGAGACGAAGTAATCTCCATATCCTGAAGCAGTGTAATGTTAAATGGCAGATGATGGGCTTCGTTGTAATAGCTGAACCAATGGTCTGCACGGACAATCTTTATGTTGCCAGGTGACAGTGCGTTGAGTTTTTCCTTCAAGGCTATGAGTTTGTCAGGACCAACATCCCACACAGTAACCTGACCCGTTACAAACATTGGCGCTGTGCCTTTGAAGTTCTTGATGTCGCAGTTGAAGAATTCAGTAATGACATCTACTCCACCGGCATAGCAGGGGTATTGAACGGTAATGGGTAACCAACTTGACTGTACCTTGGTAGTAAGTCGTCCGCTCTGTCTTTCCCAGTCGTTGATGGTGAGTCCGTATAGGTATGGGCAGTTTTCGGCATAGGCTTTGCGTTGTATCGTGCTGATGTCATCCCAGATGGTAATTACACGCAGACCGGACTTTTCCAGATAGCGCTGGGTGAGTTGGGTGTAGGGAGTTATCACCTTACTGGAATTCAAAGGAGCATAATAGCATGAATTGTGTGCATCGTAGGGCATGGCATAGCCTAGGCCGGACGGGCCGCTGACAAAGCAGTCGTTAGTAGTTGCTTTGCGATAGTAGTAGTTCAGCATCATAGGTGAAAAGTCGGCCAAAGCAGGACTGATGGTCCAATTCATGGGCATCATGCCGCGCCCAGACTGCTCGAAGATCTTGGCCATGGCATGCTGGCAGTACTGGATATTATCTCCATCGCTGATATAGACGGCGGCATAGACCTTGTTCTCCAACTTTGGACGCTTAGGTACGGGGGGAATTTTGATGGGCTTGTTAACTGCCGTATAAACGGTGGCGTTCTCGAAAAAGTCAGCGGGAACGGTGGATAGGCCATACTTCGTTGCCTCTCCTACGCCAGACCGTTCTTCTGGATACCACCCCAGAACGATGTCCCGACCAGGTGTCATATCCTTGAGCATCTTGTCAAGTAACGTGCGTTCGCTTGCGGTGCGGGGGTCGAGCCATACACATGCCGAACCACAGGCGGCACCGATGTCATGTACATAGGGTATTTTAGGACGTTCACTGATAAGCAGGCGATGGTTGCAGCGACTCCAGTAGTTGTTGTAAAGATAGTTATAGACAGCATATGCGGTAGTCATTGTTAGCGAAGTGAGGTCCTCTACAACTGGGAAGTCCATGCCGGCAGCCACGAGTTTAGCTCTAATCTCAGTTGTCACGGGGAGCAGACGGTCCAGCCCAGCTATGGTGACGGCGAGGTTGGAATAATGCTCGCTCTTCTCGTTGCTATAGAGTACCAAACCCTTAATTTCCTCCTTGAATAGCTTCACCATGTTGTAGGGTGAGGTGGTGGGAATGGCAATTGTCTTGAGACTATGTGCCGAAGGCCATGTCGTTTGTGGTTCTTCGTTGTGGTTATAGAGGAGAATGCGTGGGCGGGTGCGATTGATGATACCTTGCAATGTGCAGAACATGATTCGTTCTTCGTCGCTGAGACCGGCTGCACTCATATCCAGTGTTCTGACCGAGGTTGCCGGGGGAAGAAAGTGGGGTAGAAGACGGTCGTCAGGCCAGCAGAGTTCGTCGGCTTCCATAATGCGGTTACCATTGCTATTAAGATTGTACAAAGTATCGGAGAAGGTTATATCTGCCACCTCATCTGCATCGGTACGGACGACAGCGCCATTTGTGGTCTTCATGATCATCGTGGTGGGTTCGTTAAGGATGCTGATTTCTTTAAGTTCTGCCACACGGGTCTGGGTACTTGTCCCGTCCGTCTTCAGAATCTTCATGACCTTCTCCTGAGCATAGCCCGATAGGACACCAAGGAATATGACCGTTACGATAAATGCTTTTCTCATTGGTTAATAAACAAAAAATCTTGAATCAACAATTAATTTGACTGGTAGTTGTGGCAAAGGTAAGGATTTTTATGTCTCGTTCCAAGTAAATGGTTGCAAAAAAGGCGGCTAACTGTAATTGTTAGCCGCCACATTAATAGAACTGATGTTTAATTTTAATTACTCAGACAGCATGGTCACTTCAATGCGTCGTTTGGCTGCTAAGAGAAGCTGTGCCATATGCTGCACATCCTCAGGCTTGATTTCTTCCACCATCTTACAGTAATCGCGGTCGAAATCGGTGTCATCGTCAATCTCGTGCCAGATGATATAACTCCAGTAGTCATTGGTGATAACAGCCTGTGCATACTGCTTGAGCAGATACTCCTTTACCTTCTGCATAGATGAGACGGAAGGGCCATTCTGGGCAATATGCTGTAACTGCTGATAGATGATGGGATTCAACTCCTGATAGCGCTTGGGGTCTGCGTTATATGAGATCTTTACCGTTGCATTGGGCTTATCCTCCTTGTCAAGGTCAAAATCAACCCTTACACCGTATGTTCCGCCTTTCTCCTCGCGAACGGAATCCGTATAGGCAATGGAGAGACAACGTTTCAGGAAATCCAATTCCAGGTCGGACTGCGCTGTAAACGGCACATCGGCTGTCAGGAAGATGCTGACATTGGCCAGTGGTGTTGCCTGCTGCTTGCTGAAGCAAACGGTCTTTTCGCCACCTATAATCTGTGGTACACGACTATAATCGGTCTGTTCGTGTTTGTTGGTTGCAGGCAACGTTGCCAGATACTGACACAGATAGGTGCGCAACTCCTGTTCGTCGTAGTTGCCGATAATCACGGTCTTAAAGTTGGCGGCATCGCTGAAGCGCTCCTTGTATATCTCCAGAATGCGGTCGTAACTAACCTGTTTCAGTGTTTCCTGTACAACGGGCTTCATGCGTGGGTGGTGGTCATATAGGACGGCACGGATGGAGTCGTTGTAATCTACCTTTGGCGAAGCATTACGGTTAGCCAGGAATGCATGCTGACGATTCATAAGTCCAGCAAAGGCAGCATCATCACGACGTGGTTGTGTGAAGTAGAGATATGCCAGTTGGAACATCGTCTGCATATCCTTAATGGATGCACTTCCGCTGATGCTCTGGCCCTTGCTGCCTACCGATGGGCTGACACGAACACTCTTACCTGTGAGCAGTTTACGTAGGCTGAGAGCATCAAACTGGCCGACGCCTCCCTCTGTTACACCGCTATTGATAAGGGCAAAGTTAGGAATATCCTCGTCACCGTAGAGTGATGTTCCGCCATCGGCCTGCATACGCATGGAGATGGCATCTGCCTCGTAATCGGTCTTCTTGGCATATACCTTCATACCGTTGCTAAGGGTTATTTCTGTAAAGCCATGACGATAAGGTTTCTCGCCTACAATGGTACCAGCCTTAGGCAAGCTGCTAATCAGAGTGCTGGCCAACTGAGCCTCCTGATAAGGTGCGTATGCCTGTTGCTGTGCAGCCAGGATTACCTGCTCAATCTGACGCTCAGATGGAATCTCAAACCCTTCTTTATCAGGTGCGTACATGAGCACAACCTGATTCTGATCGGTAATGAGTTCCTTTACGGCTGCATTAACTTCGGAAAGTGTTACCTCGCGGTCAAATTTCTCTGTGCTTTCCAACTTGTATTCTACGCTTACCAGCGGTTCTCCCTCCAGGAAGTTATTCACGCAATTGTTTACATAATGCGAGTTGCGGTAATCGTTCTTCATGTTGACACGACGTTCAGCGGCATTCAGACGCAACTTCTTGGCACGGTCCAGTTCGGATTGTGTAAAACCATGCTGACGGGTACGTTCAGCCACACCTACGGCTGCAATGATACCACCCAGTATGTTGTCTTGCTTACAACTGATACTCAGGGAGAATGCATCTTTTGTCCTGCTCAGGAAGAACTGTGAGGCCCTGGCTGTGGCACTTTGGAAGGGAGGTTCCGGTTGTTGGCGAAGTTCTGCCAAGCGGTCGTTGAGCATGGTACTGATAAGACCATCCACGTAGTCGTCGCGCAGGTACTGCTCGCTATCTTTTTCCTTGTCTGGTGTAGCCTCATGTTTCTGGTAGATATGACAGAGTACAATAGGCTGCTCCTTATCCTTCTCTATATCCACAATCATGGAATCGTTATCGGCCACAGAATAGTAGATACGTTCTGCTGCATTTTTGGGCATTGGGATAGGGGAGAATATCTTCTTTATCTTCTTCTCCATCTTATCTACGTCGATATCACCAACTACGATGATAGCCTGAAGGTCGGGTCTGTACCATTTCTGATAGTAGTCACGCAGGTCCTGATAGGGGAAGTTATCTACGATATCCATTGAGCCGATGGGCATGCAATCCTCGTACTTGGTCCCCTTGTAGATTTTCGGCATAGCCTGCTCCATCAGTCGTTGTACAGCCATGCCGGCACGACGGGT
The DNA here is from genome assembly GCA_024683455.1 of Bacteroidaceae bacterium. GTDB lineage: Bacteria > Bacteroidota > Bacteroidia > Bacteroidales > Bacteroidaceae > Physcousia. Next base: position 16,217 of record JAIKYE010000038.1, on the reverse strand, counting down.
ACGCCACTCCTCATGAATCACGCCACGTTCTTTGTCAATCTCTGCATCTTCCAATAGCAGATAGTGACTCCAGTCATGAAGCACCAAGAGGCATGAGTCGATAATGCCATCACGTTTCAGTGGAGCAGAACCGATGTGGTACACCGTCTGGTCTATACTGGTATAGGCATTCAGGTTAGCACCAAACTTTACACCGATTGTTTCACACCATGGAACGATACCTAACTTCTTTCCTTTTCCGGGGAAGTTCTTGGTACCGTTAAAGGCCATGTGCTCTAGGAAATGAGCCAATCCGCGCTGGCGGGGCTCTTCCAGAATACTACCCACACGCTGGGCAATGTAGAAGTCAGCCAGACCTTCCTCCTTAGTATTCTGTCGGATATAATAGGTCATGCCGTTCTTCAGTTTACCCTTGCGGATGGTAGGGTCCTGTGGCAGGTTCTGGGCTACTGCCGTTACCGACAGTAGCACCAGTGCCATAATAGAATATATTTTCTTCATACTTTTCAGTCTTGGCTTTTCATAGAAGGTACCTGACGTGCCTCCAAATCGTTGGTTGAGTTGTTGGTGTCAATGTATTTGCCTGTAGAGTCCTTCTTACGCTTAATAGAAGTTCCGCGTTGAGTAGTATCCTTAGAGTTTGCTCGACCGGCAACGAATCCTGCATCCAGTGTTTCAGAAATAACATACCAGCCGAAGTCGTCCTCTGTACCCAGATTTACAGCATCGAGTACCCACTCGTTAGGAATCTGCACCTGCTTAGACTCCATAATCTTACCCGTTGTGGCAGTATAGGTAGGTGTTACGCTGTGGTTTGCCAGGAAAGTCTCCTTATTCTCCTTCATACGGGCGATGGCGTAGCTGCGGTTCTGCTGTACAGAGGGAATCCAGATGGTATTGGTGTAACACCAGATGTACTCCAAGTTTGGTGTGTCATAGTCTGTGTCCATACTGTTGCCGCCGTTATCGAGATAAACCTCGAAATCAGCACTGGTCAGGTCGTAAGAGTTTTCGTTAACCGTTCTGTGATCCATAGCGTTGTTGGCTATTACGATAGACTCACCTGGTGCAACAGGGTGCTGTGTTCCGTTACCGGGAATCATGAAGACAGAACCTGCTGGTATAGCGTATGGACGTACATCGGGATCCCAAGGCTGCATGCCAGAACTACCGCTCTGGTACTGAGACTCTATGAGAGCTACACTGTCGGCATAAAGTACTACGTCGCTGTTGTTGGTGATAACGAAGTAGGCGTCGTAGTTGTAGTTCTTGTTCTGGGGAGTCGTAGTACCTGTAGTACAAATTTCAGAAAGAACGAAGCCACCCTCGGCCTTGAATGAATTTACAACCAACTTTACAGCAGCCTGTTTCTGACTTATTGTTACATCGTTGGAGTTCACCTCGAAGTCGGTGGTGCCAGCTACACCATCCTTAACAAAAGTGATGTTACCCTTTGCTGTGAGGTTATAACGTCCCTCTGAGAGTGATGGAATGGTAATCACATAGTTATCACCATTCTTGACAGGCGTGGGTAGCGTTGTCACCTCGCCGCTCTGTACATTGGTAGCAGTTCCCTCAAAGTTGTTCAGTACTACATCGCTCACGTTAATGGGCATCTCCAGAGTAATTGCTCCATCCTTAACTGTGATGTTTGCCTCGTCGTTGCTGCAAGAAAAGAATAATGTGCTTACAGCCATGAGCATTGCGCTCAGAAATAGATTCTTTTTCATCTTGTTTATTTATTATTGAACATTATTATATTGTATTCTCCTAAAAAACGATTCCTATTGCCAGATAGAGGTTGCTCTCATGTTCACCCTCAGAGCAGAACTGCCATGCTGTAGCCAGTTGACCGTATATACCTACCATCCACTTTTCTCTTTTGTAATCAGCACGAGCACCAGCCTGAACATGTGCATAGCTGGCTTTCTGGTATTTGTAGTTATGCTGGATATAATTCTTTATGCCTAGTGTCATGTTAGCATACGGCATCAGAATCTTATGACTGACGTTGCCTTCATAGCCGGCTCTGCCAAAAATGTTCAGTTTCAGGTCTTTACGTACAGAGGTTAGCCATTGGGCTGTAACATCGCCATATACACGGGCATACTCTATTTTACGCTCCACGTATGCGTATGACTCACGATGATTCAGGAAACCGGCACGCATCAACAGACGCCACTGGCTCTGACCATACAAGGCCGTTGCGTTAATATCCCACACGTGTTGTTTGTACATTGTCAGGCTGGTAAGGATGGGGTAGTCCTGTCCAGATGCAGAGCCTGCTATATGTTCATCACTGGCACGCTTGTCGTATGCAGCATGAATCATGAAAGCCTTTTCCTTTCTTTCTGCCTGCTGCTTCCAGCCCACGGTCAGACCTCTCTGCTGACGGTATAGCGTAGTCAGTGGCATCGAGTTGTATTCGTCTGACAGACGTTCATACTGGTACATTCCCCAGGATAGATGGCCAAACCACCCATTTTCTGATTTAGGTACTATATCTGCGGCAAGGGTGCCGCCTTTTCCTTGGTAGAAGATGTCACGGTTGGAACCTGAGAATCGCACGTAGCTTGTACCCAAGCCTGTCATTTGCAACTCTCCCATGCCATTGGCTTCGCCATAGAAATCCACATCAGCGGTCTGTCGGTATATGTTTCTTTCACCCCATATGCCAACAGTGTATTTGCCGACGACACGACCAACTCCGGCTCTTAACGTGAGATCAGAGACGACGCTTCGCATACGTGGGTCATAAGTTCGGAATTCCTGTTCGGCACGGAATTTCAGTTCACCACCCAGATGCCATTTCCCTCTTTCTGCTGCATATCCGCCCGAGAACAGATAACGTTCACGATGGGTATCACCACCCAGACTGTCAGCTATAATGTCGGGATATAGCAGATTGAAATCTGCCACATTATTATATACCTTGTTGTATTGCTTACCGTTGGCATAGGCCGCCTGCCCCCAGACAACAGAAGAACGTGTAAGCCTGATAAAAGAGCGGGCTGCAACTTCGGGAATAAACAAACCTGTTCCTTCTTCCATACAGAAGGCATCCGTCTGCTTCCTGTAGTCCGTTTTTACATCCAGTTCTGTGAACGATTTCTGGTATGCATGAGTCATTAAGGCAGGATTCCGTAAAGACTCTTCCCTAGTCTGACGCCACAGCGAATGTCTATCCTGATAGATGGAATCTACATTCGCAGCCTCCGCCGTCATCAATGAGCACAGCAATGTTAATATGATATGTCTTAGTCTCTTCATTTAATCCAGAAATATAATCTTCAGTTTTGTCCTGCTGGACTCTAATCCAACCAACTCAACATAGTCGCTGACAGCACGGAACGATCTCGTATAGCTTTTCCCCTGCTTATCGCTATATCTTATGATACCCTCTATGTTTACCTGATAAGCGCCACGTAACAGTTGGATGTTTACCTCGGAACCTATGAAGTCTGAAGTGCTAACTACGTGACGGGAGTTCAGATTGGTGATATGAGCCATTGCCTGTACACGCTCTACACTCAGTGTGTCGCCTGTGTCCAGTCCTATCGTAGCAAGGGTATAATAGTCCTCGTTGTCCTGATGGCAGGCTGTCAATGCCATCGTCAGTCCAATAATTATTATGGAAAATATCTTCTTCATATCTTTACATTTATCTCAAGTCCAAAGTAAGGTTTAGTATGTCTTCGGATGGTTTTCCCGTAACTTTCATAATCAGGTGCCAAGTCCCATATTCTATTGCAGAACATTGCTACCTTAAGGCGGTCCTTGAGCAAGTTCTTGGTTACTTTGAGGTTCAGGCTCATGGCGAAGGGTACTGTGCTTTTTGTGTAATTGGTGGATGTGCGGACCAGCCATTTCAGGTATGGATCCGAGGCACATTCGGGTGTCCATTCGTGGATATTTCCCTGTCCATTCATATAGTTATCTGGTGTACTGCTAAGTGCATCGTGCTGAGAAGAAGTAAACCACTGGCATTGAGCAGAGACGCTGAAACCCAGTTTCAGTTTGGGTACATCCGTGTCAAACATAAAGTTGGTGTTTGCCATTTCGTTGATTACTGCCTCCTGGTCTTTGTACAGACCTACATACTGCAGTCTTCCATTGCCCACCACCACGCTTGGACGTTCCATAATTAACTGGGAGTTGCGGTAGGTGGTACGGAACCATGCTCCTGTTACCGTCAGGCGAGTATAAATCTTGGGGATACGCTTAGATGAGAATGTCAGTTCTACGCCTTCCTTCTTGGTTTGGCTTCCGTTTTCGTAGTGCGAATAGGCGCACAACTCCGTTAGCTGTTGGTAAGGCATATTCTCTAACGTTGGAGGAGCTGTAAGCGTAGAGGCATCTACGCCTGAAGCATCGTATTTCTTATATAAATAAGGTGTATAGACTGTCTGACTGCGGAAACCGGAAGTCATATTCTCCCTGAAATATGTCACTGTCAGGCGGTTGCTGCCAACGGAGAGGTCACCCGTCACTTCCCATTTGAGGTTACGAGCTGCTTCCAAGGCTGCATTTGTACCTGGTATGATGTAAGTTTGCTGGTTGATGCGACAATACTCGGGGTTGGGGTTATAGTATTTCAGTTGCAGCAAGTCTATGTAAGCGGGATCAGGGAATAGTTGGTCTATGGTTGGCATCTTAGTATGTTGGCCTATACCTCCGGAAAGTCGGAAAAAGGACGGTTGCCCAAACAGTGTAAAACGGGGCAGCGTAAAACCTATGTTAGCACGTGGATCCATGTACCAATGTCCATTCATGCTATAGTCTGTCGGCAGGTTCAGCATCTGTAGAGCACGCACGCCAGCCATCATTTCCAATTTACATTTCCCCAACGGCAATGTGGCTTTCTCTTCTGCATAGAAGGATAGCGTATGATTGGCTGGTTTCTCAGAGAGGCTACGCATACGTGTCTGGGCCGAAGGATAGACGGGACGCTCTGGGTCAAAAACTTGTCCACGCCCGTAGTTTTTGTCCACGTTCCAATCCATACCCAAAAGCAGGGTATTGGCTACCCTGGTGCTGGGTATCTGCAGACGTGCATTCAACTTTACAAAAACATTCAGTGGCTTGCCGTCAACTTCCTGTGTTGCATCATAGACATACGGCAGAATCAGTGCGTCATACTCACCTTCAGTTTTGTTTAATACAGCGCCTGTAAGACTTTGATTACTAACGGTTTTTGTTCGTGATACTTTGTCGTGCTGGTAGGATGCGGCTACCATAGCTTCAGCACCCTTTATCCATATAGGCTTTTGCATCTTTAGTTCCATCTTAGAAGAAAAAGCCATACGGTTATAGGCTGATTTATATTTGTCTATGGCTCCCTTGTTAAGGTCCGGATCTTGCTTCTCTCCGTCAAAGGAACCTGTGTAGTCCAGATTTGTTGTCCACAGTATATTGAAAGTAGAATACTGAAAGGTGTGTCCTGCACGTGCCGAGAGTGTTACACGTGTATAGTTATTTAGCGAATTACGCGGGTCGGCTTTGGAAATCAGATAATCAGCGCTTAGGTTTAATGTTGTCTTCTCCTGCCACTCAAAAGCCTTGGAGATATAAAAGAGTTTGGAGCCCATATCGGCTTTCAGACGCGCATGATAGTCTTTCCCACCTCTTTTCCTGTTTATCTTAACCAGTCCGCTGGTTAGATCTCCATACTCCACAGAGGGGATACCACGTACTATTTCCACATTCTCAATATCGTCTGTTGATATGGTACGCATATCCACACCTGCGTTAGTGTTATCCCTCTCGGTAGCAGCACTCTCCCATGCACCGCTCATGGACTGCATATTGGCATTTGTGGAGATACGTGCGCCATCTATGAGGAAACTTGTTCCTAACGATGACGTAGCGTAATTGCTTCCCATGGGACTTGCCTCACGCAGTCTGATAGTGTTGACAGCGTTTAATACGGGGTCTTTACTTCGCCCACCAGGTAACAGTTCCAGTAGATCTGCAAAACTTGAAGGCTGTAGGTGTTCCATGGCATGCCTTTCAATCTTAGACGAACTGGTAAGCCCACGACTTTCCTGAGCTGTTACCATTACCTCGCCAAGCGTACTTACCTCGGCTTCCAACTGATACGTGAGTTTTGTGCTTTTAGTCGTGAGGGTGGAGATGAGTGTTTTGTACCCGATATATGTTATCCTTATTTTCTTGAGTTCACTATTATTAGGTATTCTGAAGTTTCCTTCTGCATCTGTCACTGTAAGTGGTTTGTTCTTCTCGGCATCGAAAATAGTGGCTCCAATCAAAGGGTCATGGGTTTCCTTGTCGATAACGTGACCCGTTATAACTTCCTGTGAATAAGCCATATGCAACATCACTGCCGCTATCAGAGTAAACAACAATCTTTTTATTTCCATATCTGCTTTTTCCTGATGCAAAATTACCCACTTCCCTGCATCCGTGCAATACCAAGAATATGGTAAATTTCGGAAACAAAAACACCATGTTTTGGGTATTGCGGGCTTCGTTTTTTCGCCATAACTTTGCAACCAGAAAACAGAATGCAATTCTTGCTGCGTCTTGGCATGGCTTGCAAAGAATTGCAGTTAGATTAAAGAATCAATGACTGATGAAACGATTGATGAAAATACATAAGGATGCTTTGGCATCAATGATAAAGAGGACTCGCATAAGTGTGAGTCCTCTTTTTTTTGTGAACAAATTGGAGTATCGTTCGTTTTTGACAAACAGATAATTATGCAGATAAAAAAGGTACATACGCGCGAGATGATTGTAGAAGTAGCCAAAAGAGAATTCCTGAAAAAGGGTTTTGCTAAGGCTTCCATGCGTGAGATAGCCAAGGGCGCTTGCATTGGGGTGAGTAATCTTTATAATTACTTCCAGAGTAAAGATGAACTGTTTAGGTATATTGTTCTACCACTCATTTTAGAGTTGGAAAAGATGATGCATCAGCATCACAATGTAGAAGATCAAGACCAGTTTGTGAAGTATGCCCGTGGCGAGGGCGATGATATGATTGCCGAGCATGTACAGGCTTATCTTAAGCTGATAAACAATCATCGTGATGAACTTAAGCTACTACTCTATCAGGCGCAAGGTTCATCGCTGGAGAACTATATTGACGAATATACGGAAGAGTGTACGCGTCTGGTGTTCCAATTCATGGATGACTTCAAACGTATTCATCCTGGCTTTAGCTGCATCCATTCTTCGTTTACCTATCACGTGCATACGGTATGGATGTTCAGTTTTATTTCGGAGGTGATTAAGCATCAGCTCAAGCCCCATGAGATTAAGGATGCCATTGAGGATTACATTCAGTTTGAATTCTCGGGATGGAGAGCTTTAATGAATCATAGATAAATATAACTATATACTTTTATTAGAATTATGAAGATTGAAAGGATTAACGCTTATTTTGGTAGATTTGCAGAATGGCTTCTCAGGCTACGCTGGCAGGTTCTTGCTGCATTTGCTGTAGTGATTATCTTGTCCGTTATTGGCATGAAGCGTATGGTTACGGAGACATCGTTTGATGATTATTTCATTGAGGACGACCCGATGTTGGTAATGACAGAAGAGTTTAAGTCGCACTTTGGCAATGACTATTATGTAGGTGTGCTTACACAGTGTGACAATCATTTTACAAGGGAGAACCTGACAACATTGAGAGCCCTGTCGAACGAGTTGCTGGACAGCCTCTCCTATGCCGACAAGGTAACCTCGTTGACGGATATAGAGTTCATGGCGGGCAGTGATGAAGGGATGACCATTGAGCAGATTGTACCGGAGGTGATTCCTGCTGACGGTTCCGCAGAGATGGACAGCATAAGAATGCGTGCCTACAGCAAACCGCACGTGGCACGTAAGTTGATTTCCAAGAAGGGAGACCTCTCATGGATTATGGTTAAACTGCGTACATTCCCCCCAGATAGTGTGTGGAAACGGCAGAGTACTGTAGCACCGGATATCGTTACGGGACAGGAGGTAGAACACATCATCAAGAAACCTGAATATGCATCGCTGAACCCCAAGGGAACAGGCATGCCGTACGTAACCTATTGCAAAACAATGTATATAGGCAAGGAGATGGGGCAGTTGATGATGATTGCTACCGTAATATGTATCGTTGTTATGCTTTGCATGACTCGCTCGATAAGGGGCATGATAGCACCTATTCTGTCTGTCGTTGGTGGTCTCTTTATTACCTATGGTATAGCGGGTTTCACCAGGATGTATGTGGATTCTACTGTACTGATGATTCCTACCGTTCTGTCTTTTGCGGTTGCTATTGCCTACAACATACATATCTTCTCGTACTTCAGTGGCAGAATGCGCATACATGGTGAGCGTAGGAGGGCTATTGTAGAGACATTAAGAGAGATAGGGTGGTCCGTCTTCTTCTGTGGTTTTACTACACTGGTGTCACTGCTATCGTTCCTGGTTATCCCCATTCGTCCGATGCACTGCGTTGGTATTATCAGTTCCATGAGTGTGTTGTTCGTGTTGCTGACTTCGTTGATAGTTACGCCCGTATTGCTGTCATTCGGTAAGAACAAACGCCCCATGGAGGGCTTTACGGAGGAGAGTGATACCCGATGGACAAAAATGATGGTAACGTTGAGCTATAAAGTGCTGAGAAACCCAAAGAAAATAGGTCTTTCGTTCCTGTTGGTATGTGTGCTGCTGTGCATTGGTCTGTATAGGATTGAGGCGGCCTTTGATATCGAACGGACTATGGGCATGAAGGTTCCATATGTAAGGGAAGTGATGGATGTCGGAAGATCGGAACTGGGTTCGCTCTATTCCTACGATTTGATTGTGGAATTCCCTGATGAGGATGAAGCAAAGGAGCCAGAAAATCTGAAACGGCTGGATCGTTTGCAACAGAAGGTTTTAGGCTATAAGCTGACTAAGCGTACCACTTCAATACTTGATATTCTGAAGGATTTGAACCAGACGCTGAATGATGGTGATACGGCATTCTATCGTGTGCCTGATACAGAAGAGCAGGTGGCGCAGGAATTGCTACTCTATGAAAATGCCGGTGGAACGGAATCAGAATACTGGATGGACTACGACTATCGTCGTTTACGTCTGATGGTGGAGATGCCCGACTTTAACTCAGCTCAGGTGGAGCGTGAGATGGAACGGATTCAGGCCGATGCAGAAGCGATTTTCCCTAATGCTAATATAACGTTGGTGGGTAATATTCCTCAGTACGTGACCATGATGCAGTATCTGGTCAGAGGCCAGATGCTGTCGTTCGTTATATCTATCCTTATCATTGGCGTTATACTGATGATTGCCTTCCAAAGTGTTCGCGTAGGACTGATAGGACTTATTCCCAACATGATGCCTGCTATCTTTGTTGGTGGGTATATGGGATGGATGGGTATTCCTCTTGATATGATGTCTGCCACGCTGCTTCCCATGATGCTTGGTATGGCTGTTGACGATACCATTCATTTTATCAATCACTCTAAGTTGGAATACAACCGTACAAGGCACTATAGAAGTTCCATCCGTCGGACGTTCCGCGTGGTGGGTGTGGCTATTGTAACCACATCTGTTATAACCTCGGCAGTGTTCTCCAGTTTCTGTACATCGGCTTGCACCATGTGTGTCAATTTCGGCTTGATGGCTATTATCGGTATCCTTTCGGCCTTGGCTGCCGATTTGCTGGTAACACCTATTCTTGTTAAAAATTGCAAGGTGTTTGGTAGATAAAGAAGTTAAGGAAGTTAAAGAAGTTAAGAAAGTTATGATAAAGAAAATGTTTGTATTGGCTGCATGCCTGATGGCAGCAGGCCAGATGGGCGCTCAGCAACTTACAGGGCGCGACGTGATTCAGAAAGTTAAGGACCGTCCAGACGGTGATACTCGCTATGGCGAATTGGAACTGACATTGATTAAGAAGAATGGAAATACGCGCCAACGTAAAGTGACATCGTGGGCTATGGACGAGGGCAAGGATACCAAGAAGATGATGTTCTTTACCTATCCTGGCGATGTAAAGGGAACGGGTTTCCTGACGTGGGACTACGATCAGATAGGTAAGGAGGATGCTAAATGGTTGTATATGCCTGCCATGAAGAAGACGCGACGCATCAGCGGCTCCTCGTCAAAGACAGACTATTTCATGGGTACCGACTTTACCTATGATGATATGGGACAGCGTCATGTGGATGAGGATACGCACAAGTTGCTGCGCGAGGAGACGAAGAACGGCCATAAGTGTTGGGTAGTGGAGTCGGTGCCAGTGGATAAGCATGAGATTTATAGTCGTAAGGTTTCGTGGATACGTCAGGATTGCCTGATAGCTGACCATGTGGAATACTATGATAAGTTGGACAAACTTCATCGCGTACTGAGCACACATGACATCAAGAAGATACAGGGATTCTGGACTATACTGAAGATGGAGATGAAGAATGTCCAGACAGAACATTGTACAGTAATTGAGGTTAAGAATACGCAGTATGACCTGAAAATAGACAAAACACTCTTTACTGTTGCCAAGTTGGAGAAAGGCTTATGAGATCTGTAATAGTCATAGCACTCTTGTTGTGCACCATTCCTCGTCCTGTCGTTGCACAGGACGAGGATGCCGTTCGCTTTGGCATAAAGGGTTTTGTTGATACCTATCACGCCTTACGAACCGAACGTCCCAATGATTGGATGTCATCCAAAACGCGAGTGCGTGGTGAGTTTTCTGTAGAAAAAGGTCATTGTGGTGCTTTCGTCTCTGCCAATCTGGCCTATAATGCTATCCTCAAGGAGCGTTCGGGTTTTCAATTACGCGAGGCCTATGCCTATTACTCCAATAATCATTGGGATGTACGAGCAGGTCGTCAGATTATTACGTGGGGTGTGGCAGACGCGTTAAGACTTACGGATATCATCTCGCCGATGGATTATACCGAATTTCTGGCGCAGGACTATGATGATATACGTATTCCTGTTAATGGTCTGCGTCTGCGTTATTCGCGCGAGAAATGGTCTCTGGAGGCTGTCGCCATCCCTGTAAATTCATTTTATGACTTGCCGACGGATGGCAAGAATCCATGGTCAATAGGTTCCGTTAGTATTGGAGCAGAGCCTGCTTTTAAGATTTGCAACATGGAATATGGTGGTAGGCTGTCGTTTTTCCTCAGCGGCATAGATTTCTCATTCTCAGCCTTGCATACGTGGAACAAGCAGCCTGTGATATGTAATGGGGTAGGTGAGTATCGCCGCATGACGATGTTGGGCGCAGACATGTCTGTTCCTATAGGCAAGTTTGTCGTAAGGGGCGAAGTTGCAGAATATCTGGATGAGGCGCAATCGGCATCTGTCTGTCAGGAGGTTCCTCGTTCCGCATCTACCAATGCCCTCCTTGGCATCGACTGGTATGTTGGCAACGATTGGACGCTTTCGGCTCAGTACATGCATAAATATGTAGCTTGGGGAGAGCATCGTAACAGTGGTCTTGCCACTCTTCGCATTGCAAAAGATTTGCTGCATAATACCCTCTCGTTACAGACCTTCGCGTACATTGATGTTACCAATGGAGGTCTGTTTAATCGTTTTAGCATTGACTACGCCCTAAACGACCAGTTGCACGCTATCGTGGGGCACGACCTCTTCCATGCCGATGCTGGAATGTTTTCTGTTTACAAGAAGAATTCAGAATTATTTCTCAAACTTAAATACAGTTTCTAACTTTCTCACTTAATCACGATCTTGCGGCCATTAATAATGTTAACACCTTTCTGAGGCTTTCCGAGCTTTTGGCCACTGAGGTTGTACACAGCATTGTTCCCGTTCCCGTTAACGTTAACGTTCTCAATTCCGTCCTCGGCATCATTATCTCCGAAGTTCATCCTAAAGCTCTTAACACTGTTGCTTGGGGCATTTAAGTCGAAGAATGCACGGCATGCACCGATGTGGGCGCCTTCAAGGGGATAGTACAACGTATTGCCAGTCCCCAGGAAGATAATGCTCTTATCTGTGTTATCAAACGAGTGATAGCTGTATGTACCCTTGAACTCTATGTCTGTGCATGTGAAGCTACGGTCGGTATTGTCGATGGTGACATCCGTGAACACAGGATCCACGATGTTTGCATCACCATTGTTGGCCCACTTAATAATATATGGTGTACCAGCAACAAGTTCATCAATAGCATTCTCTCCAGTGAAGTTAAGTGTCAGCACCCCGTCTGTAAGGTTGGCGTTGTCCAGAGCACGTACATCTGCTCCAGCTAAAGGACTATTCGCTAGCGTAGCGTTGAAGGGAATACAGATGGTGTTCCACTCACCATTTTTATAGAGTGTGCGACCTTTGAGCTGGACATCGGTTGTGCGACCGTTTCTGTTGCTAATGGCAGCAGTATTGTCGCTGTTGTCTATTATCGCAAAGCCCCATAGTGTACGGGTGTTGCGACCGGCCACATCGATTAGCTCCTTGGCAATGCTCACCGTTCCACAACTGCCCTTATTACCTGCACCGATGATTTCGCTTACATCATTCTTGGTGGCAGTAACCTTGCTGACACCGTCGGTGATGGTGATCTTACCGCATCTACTTTGCTCACCGCTTCCAATAGCTGCTGCACGGAATCCTCCGATAGCTGTAATCGTACCGCCCTTGATGGTGATGTCTCCTCCATTTGGATTACCTGGAGCATAGGTCTCTATTCTATTTCCTATTCCTGGAGCGTAGCTGCTGCCCGTAGCAATGATGGTACCGCCCTCGATGATGATGTTGCCATTGGCGATGTCATAATCACCGCCGATACCCGGGCCACCTGATCCGCTTCCTGTAGCATGGAGTGTGCCGTTACCTTTTATGGTTAGTGTATAACCCCTTCCGCAGAAAACACCAGGCCTCTGTGTGTATCCTCCCTTTAAGTAATTTGTGGAGCCGTCGGCTAAAATTATGGTAGCAGAGCCCAGACAGGTGATGCCTGCCCACCATGCCGTATTGTCATCCTTAAGGTCCGTGATATTCACGCCGTTCAACGTTACTGTGGCACCGTCTGCAATGGTGATGTGGGTGTTGGTACCACCGGTTCCCTTTATGGTTTGACCATCCTGCATGGTAAAACTACGAACATCCGGTGTTAATACCAAGTCGTTTACCCCTGTCCAATGTGCAGTAAATGTCTTGTTTCCCAAGGATCCATTAGTGATGGACGCTGACATTGTGGGAGTTGCCTGACCTTCCCATGTCCATCCCATGAAATTATATCCAAATTTAGTGGGTGTGGTCAGATTGATGGTGGGATTTATGTATGTATAGCTTGTGGGATTAGTGTTGATAATATTGTCCGTACCGTTTACGGCATCGACGTATGCGATGCTGTATTTGTCTAATTCCCACTGCGCATATAATGTTATAACTTCGTTGCGGGCCGTCAGAACGTTTATTTCTTGCTGGTCGGTATAGCTGACACCGCTGCCGTCGGGCTTTGTGTTCCAGCCTTTGGTATGATATCCTGTTCGGGTGAATGTGCAGGCGTTGAGTGCCTGAGGCATGTTGTACACAAAGACCTGGTTATCCATGGATCCGTCGCCGCCATTAGCGTTATAGCTGACGGTATAGGTGTAGTTGTTGTCGACAGGTGCATAGCTTCAGGGATTTTCTGTGATGTAATCCGTCTGTACGCCACCAATGGTCAGGGTGCCGCAGCTACTTTCTGCGTATTGGTTGCCTGGTGCGATGCCAATGGTGTAGTAATTTTCTCCGGTATAAACTTTGGCATTAATCCTGAGTCCGCTATTACCGATTTTTATGTTGCCGCAATTACCCGGACTGCCACATCCAATGGCTGCAGTGCCTTTTCCTGTTTCTGCGTAGATTTCACCGCCTGTAATAACGATATCTCCACAGGTACCCGAAGCACCCGTGCCGATGGCAGCACCGAACCCCAATGATGTAACAGTTATAGGACTGCCATTGAACATCCTATAACGGACGCTAAAGGAATATGCCTTAATAGTTCCGCCCTCTATCACAATATTGCCACAGTCACCAGCGTTGATGCTACCGATGCCTGCTCCATGAGGCCAGCCACGGGCTTCGAGTTCGCCCTTGCCGCGGATGGTAAGTGTGGTGCCCGGGGGGCCTGGCTGGATGCCAGAGTAGCGTATGCCACCACCCTGAATGTAGTTGTTTGTGCCATCGGCCAGTATGATGGTGGCATCTCCCAGACAGGTGATGCCAGACCATAGGCGGTCTGTGTTGTTAAAGTAATCCTCGTCGTTTTCGTATATCTTGTTGCCTTTGCTCATGGGGGAGGTGATGTTTATGCCGCTGAGTGTTACCGTGGCACCTGCAGCTATCACGAGACGCGTATTGTCACCGCCTACGCCCATAACTTTGTTGCCGTCCATGAGGGTCACTTCTTCACTCTCCTCGTTCACCCAAACGGTGCCATTGAATGTCAGCGTTGTTGTGGCCCCCACCAGAACATCACCGTCTTCGGTAAGGTCGTAGGCAAATACGCTTACCTTATAGGTACCTGCAGACACGGGGATAGATGTACTGAAGCCATGGGAGCCAGAAATGCCTTTGGCGTTGTTCACGTCTTCCCTGACATCATCTGTCGTCATGTCCTTCGTTGTGTATTCAGCGCCGTTGGCGTATTTGATTTCCACCCGGATTGGTAACTTCTCTCCGGGTTCGTCGGGGTCATACGCCCATCCCTTGATGCGGATGCCTCCGTTTGATTCCTCGCATACCTCTAAAGAAGATACCGGTTTACTACCTACAATTCTCAGCGTTTTTGTACTGCCTATTTGCGTATCAGCGTTTTTCGTGAGGTCGCAGGCATAGAGTTCTATCGTATAGTTTCCAGCTTTGGGAACAGAGACGGTAGCGTCGAAGCCATGATTGCCGGTGATGCCTTTGGCATTGTTCACATCGGCTCTGAGAATATTTGCGCTTACTGTTTCCGTTTTATAAGTGGTGCCGTCGGTACGCTTCACCTCCACGCGGACGGGAATGGACTCGGTGGGGCTGTCGGGATCATACGCCCATCCTCGGATTCGGAAGCCCTTTTCCTGTACCGTATATGCATCCAGATATGATATGGGCGAATTGCCAATGAAGGTTAATGTTGCCGTACTGCCCACCTGTGTCTCGCCGTCATCCGTGAGGTCACCAGCAAAGATGCTTATCACATAGGTGTCGGCATCCTCGATGGGAATGGTGGTATCGAAGCCGTGGTTGCCGATGGTGCCATTGTAGCGCAAATTCGCAGTCAGGTTCACAGTCTTATACGCACTGCCGTTGATACGTTTCACTTCTACGCGAAGAGGAACGGGTTGAGCTTCATCGTCGGGATCATACGCCCATCCTTTAATCCTGATTCCTGTTTCCGTAGTTTCAATTATATCCAGGTTCGACAGCGGTTTACTGCCCTTAACTTTAAATGTCTTTGCCTCTCCCAGCTGCACATCGTTATCGCCAGTAAGGTCGCAGGCATATACTTTTACGGTATAGGTGCCTCCCTTCTCAACAGAGATGGTGGCATCGAAGCCGTGATTGCCGACAATGTCTTTGCTGCTGTTTACGTCATCTCTCTGTTTATCCGTATTCACGGTTTCCGTCTTATAGACTGTGCCGTCAGGGCGTATCAGCTCCACGCGCACAGAATTTGATTTTGTAGCTTCGTCTGGGTCGTACGTCCATCCCCATACATGTATGTTACGATTATTTAATTCGCAACCTTCCAGATTTGAAACGGGTGTTAGGTGCTTCCATAATGAGCCTTTGGAGATATGCATGTAGATTGGTTCCGCAGAGGCTATGTCCAAATTAGGGTATTTATCTTTCAAGTTAAGGTCATAATCCATAAAAGCGCCTTTCGGGTTGTCGTCGACATAGATGTCATTAATGGCACAATTATCAGGAAGGAATGTTTCTTTAGTATAAAGGAGGTATATATTTTTTCCTCCCTTTTTATTAGCTATGCCAGCATTTAGGTTACCTTGGAAATTGCTATATGTCATAAACTTTTCATCGCCATCATAACCTGCTGGGTAATAATCTTTACCATTGAGTTTAATGCTAGTATTAGGGCTAGCATTATCGAAGTAGAAGTCTGTGATAAAGCCGTTGGTGGCTTTGTTTCGGTGCTCCTTCTTGTATATCAAATAAACCCAGGGTGCTATATTAGAAGATACGCCCTTGTTCAGGTCGTAGTCAATGATGGTCCAGCCTTCATTCTTATATTTATTCTTCAG
>JAIKYE010000006.1 GCA_024683455.1 Bacteroidaceae bacterium | reverse complement strand
CATCTCGTCATACTCATCCTCATCGTGGGGGAAACGTATCCATCCTATCAGATAAGCGCCCAGCAGAGCAAAAAGCATAATCCAAAGACAAAGGAAAGCCTCACGATCCAGCAGATGCCATCCATAAGCCAAATCTGCCACGCTGAGGAACTTCAGCGCAAATGCCAGTTCCAGGAAGCCCAGGCACACCTTCACACAATTCATCCAGTTACCACTCTTAGGCGCACTCTTGAGCCATGCAGGAAACATAGCAAAAAGGGTAAAGGGAAGAGCCAGGGCAATGGCAAAGCCCAACATACCGATGGTGGGAGCCAGTAAATTGCCCGTTGTACCCAACTCTACCAACAAGAAGCCAATGATGGGACCTGTACAAGAGAAGCTGACCAAGCTAAGCGTAAATGCCATCAGGAAGATACTGAGAAGACCTGTCGTGGTCTCAGACTTTTTATCTACGGCATTGGTAAAACGACTTGGCAGGGTAATCTCGAATCCACCCAAGAAGCTGGCACCGAACACCAGCAACATCAGGAAGAAGAAAATATTGAAAATTGCATTGGTACTGAGGGCGTTCAAAGCACTGGCTCCGAAGCACAGTGTTACAAACAAGCCCAATGCCACATATATTATTACAATACTTATTCCGTAGGTAACGGCGTCACGGATACTCTTACTTCGCTCTTTGTTACGCTTTAGGAAGAAACTTACCGTCATGGGTATAATAGGCCATACGCAGGGAGTCAGCAAAGCGACAAGACCGCCCAACATTCCTAAAAGAAAGATACCCAAGAGACTATTATCCTTGGCATCTGCACCACCCTCCAGCGTCTTCAATTCGTCTATAACGGGAGTCCACAAATCGTCAGAGAACTCTGCAGGAGCAGCAACGGTATCAGTCACCATCGTGTCGGTAGCAACTGTATCTACTGCGGGAACAGCTTCTTCTGCCACCTTCTCCTCTACCTTCTCTTTCTCTACAGCCGCCTTGTCTGCCTGAGGCGTTCCCGTTCCCTCGAATTTAAACTCAACATTGGTAGGAGGCATACAGTTCTGGTCGTTACATGCACCGTAAGTAAGGTATCCAGCAACCTCGTATTTAGGTTCTGTTATGGTAAACTTCTGAGCAAACTTAGCTGTCCCCTCCATGTAGCTTACTTCCATCTCGAACATGTCGTCCATAGCACGATGAAGCGCCCCCGTAGCACGGAGTTTTCCTTCAGGCTTCAGACCTACCGTCTTTTCCAATGTCAACTCAGCACGTGTGGGACCGCCGTCGGCAATATCCGTACCATACACATGCCATCCGGCATCTACTTTTCCTACGAACTCTACCTCTAATGTGTTTTCAGAAATTTTCTTCTGCTGAACAGAGAACTTAACTGGGGTTGACATCTGAGCCACACAAGACAATGTGCAGCAGATAAACATCAAAAACAGAATGTGCTTTTTCATATTCCTAAAATTTTGCCTGCAAAGGTATAACTATTTTTTTGAACTTAAGGTCAACTGGCAGTCTTTTTAATACATTTTATAATATGAAAGGAGACAAAAGGAGGACTAATACGATTACAAAGGAAAAACAACCACAAAAACAAAGCCTGCCATCCATTATAGACAGCAGGCTTTTGTAGTATTGAGCGGCAACTTATTGCTTCAGCGTAGTGGTTCTGCGACCACGAACAAGAACTTTTCCCTCCTCCGTCGGAGCAGCTATGCTATCAGCAGCCTCATCACCATCGGCACGAGTTGCAGATGCATAGTACCTATCCCTTTTACCATAGCTGTTTACATAAGGAGTCCAATCGTAATAATCAACAAGTTTATACAGACGGAACGAAGTACCAGAATAGTCAAAGATACCCGATAGATAATCATTTGTCATGTGATAATCACTGATGCGCGTATCGAGATTGTGATCATAATCGTATGTCAGGTAGATAACGCTCCCATCAACAGACCAATGGAAACGGTAGTACTGATACTCATAGGGTCCCTGCTCGTAATAGTCAACCTGCACACCCGTACCATAGTGAGCATGGTCATAAGCGGGAACGAAAGAAATGTGCGTATCATAGGAGTCGTACGTTCTCTCATTACCATATCTGTCGAGATAAGTGTAATACATACCAAAGTCTCCACTCCACTCGCCAGAAAGAACCATGGACTTCTTTCCGTCCTCCATATATTCACAAGAACTAAATACCATTGCTGATGCTACCATGCACAAAGCCATAAAAAAGTAATGTAAGCGTTTCATATCTAATGTATTTTAATGTTTAACTGATGCAAATGTACCCTATTTATCAGTCCTAATAGAAGGAAAACAGATAAAAGGCGATAGGATTTTTCCTAAGAGCACTAAAAAATCCCCCTTAGCGATGAAGCCAAGAGGGATTTTATGGGGTGCCCGGAACGGGACTCGAACCCGTACGACCGCAATGGTCAAGGGATTTTAAGTCCCTCGTGTCTACCAATTCCACCATCTGGGCAGCCTTAAGCGGGGACAAAATTACAATAAAAAGTGAAAAGTGAAAAGTGAAAAGTGAAAAATTTTTATGAAAAGCAGGGAAAAGTACCTTATCTGTTACTTACCACAAGGGTATTGTTTACATAACTGACACGATAACGGTACAATGGTCTGCCTACCTCACCCTTTGTAATAAAACCTGTATTATTAAGGTCATATGTACGTTTACAGCTGTTGCAGGTAGCAACTCCCTCACTCACAACCAAGGGCTTTGTAATATTGTAATCCTCCCAACAGTTAGAGCAAGCCAGTTCAAAACATACCACCTGACTCTCCGTCTTACCAATCTCTGGAATATTGGGCAAGCCCACGATGAGGCCGCTCAGACCTAAGTTGAAACCTGTATAGCCAACGAGCGCCGTAAGAGGAACGCTGGAGGTTGTTGATGTCCCCTTGAAGAC
>JAIKYE010000013.1 GCA_024683455.1 Bacteroidaceae bacterium | reverse complement strand
TACCTTGCGGTTGTTATCTAACTCAGTGAAGACAAGTTTACTCAGGTCGGTAAGATATTGTTGAGGAGTATAAAGTTCATTCAGTTCATCCAAACGATTCATCATACTTGATACGACACTTACGCCAACAGCATTTGTTAGTGACTGTGGGTCAGATACCAGACGCTTGGCATATGTAACCTCACGCAACCAAACGGGCTCGTGCAAGAATTGTTCATCAAGGAATCTTATGGCAGCCTTCTGTTTGTTAAGGGGCTGTGGTTCATAAACATCGCCACCCATGCCTTGTGTCTTAGGTTCTACAAGGTATCCACCGATATTTCGTGCAACGTGTCCACAATATCGCATCAACTGAGTACGAATGTGATTGTACATTGTCCTGATGTTTTGGTCGTAGATATCTTTCTCGTCATCAAGAGTATATCGACGCAGATTGTCTGCCAGTCGCTTGAGGTTCTTTATACCATAATAGCTTGCTTTGACAGGGTCGTCGCCCAAGTCTTCGGTTTGACGACGGGGATCTCTGAATTCTCCTTCGCCATCTCCCCACCACAAGCGGCGGTTCTTGAGTGATTCTAATACCATTGGTTCCAACATCTTGTGGTCCTCCAATTCATCCTGTGCATCCAGCATTGGCTTGTAGCCCCATGTTATGGCCCACATATCATAATCGCCTATGCGTGGGAATATTCCTGTTCTTGAGATTCCGTCCTCAGGTTGTGCTACATAATTAAAACGCGCATAGTCCATGATACTGGGTGTGTGTCCGTGAGCCTCGACCCATTCCTTGTTACGGAGGCTGTCAACAGGAACTGTACTTGAGCTACCGAAGTTGTGACGCAGGCCCAGAGTATGGCCAACCTCGTGAGAACTTACGAAGCGTATAAGTTGTCCCATCAACTCCTCATCATAATTCATCTTTTGGGCGGCTTCGTCAATTGAACTGGCCTGAATCATGTACCAGTCATGAACCAATGACATTACATTGTGATACCAACAGATGTGGCTTTCAATAATCTCACCTGTACGAGGATCGTGAACATTAGGTCCGTAAGCATTCTCTATGGGGCTTGCCAGATATCGTATGCAACTGTAGCGTGCATCCTCCATGCTCATGGTACTGTCGTTCTCTGGCCATTCACGAGCTTGGATGGCATTTTTGAAACCGGCTTTCTCAAATGCTTTCTGCCAGTCCTCTACGCCCATAATCAGGTACTTACGCCATTGCTTTGGAGTGGCAGGGTCAATATAATATACGATAGGCTTGAGAGGTTCAACCAATTCGCCGTTTTTCATTTTTTCAATATCCTCAGGGCGTGGCTCAAGACGCCAACGTGTTATAAAGGTCTTGCCCTCTACACGCTGTTGTTCGTCTGTGTAGCTGGTGAAATGATCGGAAAAGAAACCGACGCGGGGATCGTAATATCGGCGCATCATTGGTTTTTCGGGTAGGAGTACAAAACTTATGTTCAAACCAAAAGTTGCTTTTCCTGTACGGGATATAGACATTATTCGAGGGTTGTTTCCTGCACCGTAGAAAGTTTTAACTAATCGAACTTCTGTATTTGTTGGGAACGACTTGATGTCTTCTATATAGCTTACATCTTGGTTAGCCAGTGCAAACTGTTCTTTGGCGTAACGGGGGAGACCAAGTGCAGGATTATCTTGATTGAAGAAGCCTCCAACTTTTATCTTGTAGAAACCATTATTATGGCTTTCAATTTTGAATGCACCAATGATGGGGTTCTCGTTACTGATTGTAATGGCACGATTGATCTTCTGCGTGGTATCTGCATAGTTGATTAGGAGTTTAGCACGCATAAGCAATCCATTGTCAGGGGCTACTTGAAAATAAACCGTTTGCTGGTTTACCTGCTCACCACCGAATTTCCCAATATTTGCTGGTGTGCTGGTGTAGCGTGTTGTAGTCAGAAACTCACGACCTATCAGACTGTCAGGAATCTCAAAAAACCACTCGTTCTCTACCTTTGATACATGGAAGAGTCCATTACGTTCCACACTCTTCTTGGCGTCTGGGGCATTTGCCTGAGTTTGTGCTATCTTTATGGCTTCCGTGGGGTCGAATTTTCCAACGGCTTTTACTTGAAAGCGGTTGCCCTCATCAGCGATATCCCATGAGTTGATAACGATTTTTTGGGAATCGTCCATATTGAGGTAGAATCTTGCTCCATTGCCTTTTTCTGCATACATCATGTACTTATACTTCCCGTCGGATTGTTTACTGTTGAATACGAAGGGTGTTCCCAAAAAACTGACAAAGTTGCCGCTGCCCAGCAGAAATTTCTTTGTCTTGGGACTGTAAAGATATTGTTTTCCGTTCAGTGTGATGATGGCAAATTGCTTTTCATCCTTGGATACATTGGGGCGTACCTTTCCAGATGAGAGCCCGGTGCCTTTTTCGTTCATCACCAACTCTCCACGTTTGCATGCTAGCGTGTATAGTTTGTAGTTGCTGAAACCATTAGGATTCTTAACTTTCTTTTCTTTTGAGTCCTTCTTTGTTTGTTCGGTTTTGGGTTTTTCTTTTTTCTCGTTAGCCACAATCGGAGTTGTGGTTAGCAGTGCTGCTGCAAGCAGGATGCTTAATACTTTAATGTTCATTTTTCTAAGTGTAATAATTTATCGCATTTTTTAATTTGACGTCAAAAGTACAGAATTATTGCGAGATGTACGTCTGATATTTAAATAAAATTTGTAATTTTGTGTTCTATTAACATATGAAGGAGTTTCAACTTATATCAAAGTATAAGCCAACGGGGGACCAACCTGAGGCTATTCGCCAGTTGTCTGAAGGTATAAGGCAAGGTGTGCCTGCGCAAACATTATTAGGTGTAACTGGCAGTGGAAAAACATTTACAATTGCTAATGTAATTGCTAATGTTGGTAAGCCTACATTGATATTGAGCCATAATAAAACACTTGCGGCTCAACTTTATGGTGAGATGAAACAGTTTTTTCCCAATAATGCTGTTGAATATTACGTTAGCTATTATGACTATTATCAGCCAGAAGCTTATATCCCAAGTACAGACACCTACATAGAAAAGGATTTAGCTATCAATGGGGAAATTGATAAGTTAAGGCTTGCCGCTACAAGCGCTCTTCTTTCTGGCAGAAAAGATGTAATAGTAGTTAGTAGCGTTTCCTGTATTTATGGTATGGGAAATCCTTCCGCTTTCTATGAAAATGTTATAGAACTTAGGGTTGGGCAGAAGATGGATAGAAATGATCTTCTACGTAAGCTTATGGACAGCCTTTATGTTAGAAATGATTTGACATTGAACAGAGGCGAAGTTCGTGTCAAAGGCGATACTGTTGATATTGCTTTGGCCTATAGTGACTACCTGCTTCGTATTACTTTTTGGGACGATGAAATAGAAAGCCTCGAGGAAGTTGATCCCGTTAGTATGGCACGGATTTCTGCTTATGATGACTATAAAATTTATCCTGCTAATCTTTTTATGACAAGTCATGATATGCAGGAGCAGGCTATTCGTAAGATTGAAGACGACTTAAGAGATCAAGTCGCATACTTTGAAGAAGTTGGCAAAACCTTGGAAGCAAAACGCTTACATGAGAGAGTAACCTATGATGTTGAGATGATTCGTGAGTTGGGACATTGTTCGGGAATAGAGAATTATAGTCGATATTTCGACGGAAGGGAGCCTGGCACGCGTCCGTATTGTTTGCTTGACTTTTTCCCAGAGGACTATTTGATGGTGATAGATGAAAGTCACGTTTCTGTTCCTCAGATTGGTGCTATGTATGGTGGTGATCAAGCTAGGAAACGTAATCTGGTAGAATATGGTTTCCGCTTGCCTGCAGCAAAAGATAACAGACCCCTTAAATTTGAAGAATTCTGTGAGTTGACACATCAAGTGATTTTCGTTAGTGCAACACCTGCTGATTATGAGTTAGAACAGAGTGAAGGCGTAGTGGTAGAGCAACTTATCCGCCCAACAGGCTTGCTTGATCCTGTGATTGATGTTCGTCCTACAGAGAATCAAGTTGATGATCTTATGGAGGAGATCCAACTGCGCATAGAGCGGGACGAACGTACTTTGGTGACAACGCTTACCAAGCGTATGGCAGAGGAACTTTCTGAGTACTTATTGCAAAATGGGATAAGGACGGCATATATTCACAGTGACGTTGACACATTAGAGCGTGTTCAAATTCTGAATAACCTTAGAGACGGCCAATATGATGTGCTGGTTGGCGTAAACCTTTTGCGTGAAGGGTTGGATCTTCCTGAGGTAAGTCTTGTGGCTATCCTTGATGCCGACAAGGAAGGGTTTCTCCGTAGTCATAGAAGTCTTACTCAGACCGTTGGTAGAGCTGCTCGTAACCTTAATGGAAAAGCCATTATGTACGGTGACGCCATTACCGAAAGTATGCAAAAGACTATAGATGAAACGAACCGAAGGAGAGAAATTCAGTTACGTTATAACGAGGAACATAATATTGTGCCTCAGCAGATTAAGAAGGAACGTACCATGGGTGATCTTGTTCAGGTTCAGCAGCAATCTGAGAGTAGGGCTTACATAGAGCCTACTGTCGATTATCTTCAGGTTGCAGAACAAGATTTGACTTTAATGTCCAAAGATCAGTTGGAAGCTAAAATCAAGATGATAGAGAAGAAGATGCAGGATGCTGCAAAACGACTTGATTTTGTTGAGGCTGCTCTCTTGCGAGACAAAATGTTACGAATGAAAGCGAATTTGTGTTAAAAAATTGAATAATCCAATATTTATTGGAAGTAGTTTGGCATAATTTACGGAAAAAGTGTTACCTTTGCACCCCGTAAAAGTATATACATGCGAAGATATAGTCTCATATTGTTTGTTATCTTACCTATTCTGGTTGGTTGTGGCGATTATAACTCTGTTATGAAGACTGCAGACTACGAGTATAAGTATGAGGCAGCAAAAGGTTATTACACAGAAGGGAGTTATAGAAAGGCTGCAGAGGCATTGGGTCAAGTGTTGTCTGTTCTGAGGGGTACTCAGTATGGCGACGAATGTCTTTTTTTGCTTGGCATGAGTAACTATCGTTCCGGAGACTATGAATTTGCTACCCAGTATTTCAAGAAATATTATCAGAGCTATCCTAAGGGCAAGTATGTCGAATTAAGTAGATACTTCTGCGCCCTGTCTTATTACAACAGTGTTGTTGATACCAGGCTCGACCAAAGTAGCACAGTAGAGGCTTTAAATGAGTTTTCAAGTTTTCTTGAATATTTCCCTGATACAAAGTTGAGACCTCAAACGCAAGAAAAGATATATGACTTGCAGGATAAGTTGGTTGAAAAAGAATACCTGTCTGCTAAGTTATATTATGATTTGGGTTCTTATTTGTTGAATTGTATTACTGGCGGAAGCAATTATGAGGCATGTATTGTTACGGCGCAGAATGCACTTAAAGATTATCCATACGCTTCTCCAGAGCGTAAAGAGGAACTCTCCATTATGGTACTCAGAGCCAAATATCATCTTGCTCGCCAGAGTGTTGTTGAGAAGCGTGTAGAGCGTTTCCGTGATGCTGTAGATGAATACTATGCCTTCCTGAATGAATTTCCTGAAAGTCAATACCTGAGGGAGGCGAAAAATATTCTCAATCATTCTGAACGTGTTATCGCAAGAAAGGGTGTGATGGAGGATATAGAAGAAGACGAATCTAAAAATTAAAGTTCAAATTATATAAAATATGATGGATTACAAAAAATCGACTGCTCCAACAAATACCGTTAACCGTGATGTTATGGAATTGTGTGAGGAGACTGGTAATATTTATGAGAGCGTTGCTATCATTGCAAAACGTGCAAATCAGATTTCTGCCGACATCAAGAATGAGCTTAGCAAAAAGTTGCAAGAGTTTGCAAGTTCTCAGGACAATCTTGACGAGGTTTTTGAAAATCGTGAGCAGATAGAGATTAGCCGTTTCTATGAGAAGCTTCCCAAGCCAACACTTATGGCAACTCAAGAGTTTGTAGAGGGTAAGGTTTATTACCGCAACCCCAACAAGGAAGCTGTTCCATCTTTGCTTGACCAATGATTCAGCGTATTCAAACCCTATATTTGTTTCTTGCAACTGTGTTGACAGTTGCCTGTATGTCAATATGCATAGGGGCTTTTGTTTCTGAACAGGGTGAGGTAATAGGCAAGTTGTACAACTTGCTTTATTTTACGATGGAAGAAGGCGAGAAGACAGCCTCCAGTTTTACTCCATGGGCTCTTTTCGCTATTCTACTTATAAGTGCCACACTCTCGTTTATGAATATCTTCTTGTTCAAGTATAGAGCCTTACAAATGCGTGTATGTACTTTCTGCATGATTCTGTTGGTGGGATGGTACATCGCCTATGGCGCATTTGCATGGTTTATTATGGGACTTCTACAGGCTGCATCTTTTAGAGTTGGTGCTGTTGCATCCTTTCCTTGTGTTAGCCTAATATTACTTTATTTGGCTTTCCGTGGTATCTTGAAGGACGAGAAACTGGTTCGTTCTTTAGATCGTCTGCGTTAACGGCCAGTCTTTAGAACATCAAATAAATAAGCTACCTTCACCGTAATAAAGTTATTGGCACTACGGCTGAAGGTATCTTTTTTTGTACTACTGTAGATATTGCTCAGGCTTAATCCGTACCTCCCTTCAAGCGAGAAATGATGTCCGCTTTTGGTGCTGATATCCATTCCAAAGCCAAGTGTTATTCCATAATCAAATTTGGTTTCTATTGGTTTGTCGTTGTGCAATTCTATTTGTCTTGGCAACAGGTGAGTCCCATTCCAATCTCCCTCCTTTGTTTCTTTTTCACCAAGACAGAAAGCTAAGTGTGGTCCGGCGACAATGTATCCCTTTACTCCACCTCTTTCCTTTCCGAAGCCGAGATTGACCAAAATGGGCATTTGCAAATAGTTTACATCTCGTTTGTAGGTATATGTGCCATCTGGGTCATCCTCGGTCCATCCCAACTGTGCATAGTTCAGTTCACCTTGTATGGCGCAAATCATGCTAAAGTACTTTTCGCATGTATATCTTACTGTTGTTCCCATTGTAATGCCGCCGTGCATTGTCTGATTTATGCTGGGACTGAAACTAATCTGGTTAAGTACATATCCACCATTAATTCCGATGGCTAGATCTCTACGATATTCACCAACCTGAGCAAACAATCCTAAAGAAGATAATATATATAATGTGGTAAATAATATTGTTTTTTTCATCTGATAAGTTCTATTTGCTTGTTTCTCGTGTAGTGAATCAACTGTACAAATCTGTTGCAGTATCCACCATCTTCAGTATCCTTAACAAATTTGTATATATTTTGATAAGGTTTGTGTTGATTATCTGTAACTTTCCCGTCTTCCATGAATTCATGTATGAAGTAGTATGCAAGGTCAAAGCCCATCATAGCATATCTGGGGAAATTAACTGCCATAGGTTTCCCGAAGTTCTTTGTAAATGCATGTTCAAATGCTTTTGTGTTTGTTGCTAATGCATTGTAGTAGTACGTGCTATAGGTATAGGTGTCAAATTTAAAGAAATTGTTTAACATCGTGTTGGTGTATGTCTGCCACTCGGGATAACCCAATAGAGATATGTTATAGTTGGGATGATTCTGTCTGAAGGAATCTAGTTTTGAAACGAGAATGTTTAATGACTTTATGCCTGGATCGTCTAAAACGATAACATTGTCTTTAATGGGGTTCATGACAGATTCGTACGTAATGTCGTCACTTTCTTTGTTCAGATAATGTACAACATTCCCTTGCCTGCTTAACATGTCAGATAAGGTCTGCGTAAACAGATTGCCTTTAGAATTAGTATTATTTGATTTGAAGATGATAAAATTCTTGTCACAGTAAGCTTTTGAGACCAATGACGCAGCTTCGGAAATAGTAACTGCATTGTTCGGACATGCAATGTAAAGGTGTGAATTGCCATTGGTACTCTGTCCGTTGGTAAATGGTAGTATAAGCTTTATGTTATATTGTTTGCAAAAACTTATGGTTGCGGGCAACTGTTGTTCGTCAACGGGACCAAAAAGATAATCAAGTCTGCTCATCTCTGGTTTTCCGAGAATCTCCATCACTTCGGCTTCCTTGGTACCGCTGTTATAGGTGTATATGTCAATGTTTAGTCCTTCTCTCTTAATACTATCAGCTGCCATTAAGAAGCCCTGGTAGAACTCTACCATTTTTTTTGCTCTATCAGTTTTCTCTTCAAATGGTAGGATAATACCGACTTTTATATTCGTTGGGACTTCCTTTTTTGTCACGCTGATTGTGCTCGTTTCACTTTGAGACGTTTCTTCTGTTCGGGGAATTATCAGATAAGAACCCTTCTTGAGTTTTCCATTTTTTTTTATTTCAGGGTTTGCTAACCTAATAGCCTGCTCAGTAACATTATATTGTTTGGCAATTACCATAATGTTTTCTCCCTTGCTTACCTGATGTAGTCGGTTTAGTGCCGACAATGTATTCTGTGCATTCGATATGAACGGAATGCACAGCATTATTGTAATGACGAGCTGTTTCATAAGCGCAAAGATAATGCTTTTTTTTCGCCATTTCAGACTTTTTGAGATTAAAAAATGATTATCATCCTTAGAAATCCATTATTTTAACCAAGAAATAGACGAAGTTACTCTGTAACTACAAAAAAAAAGAAATAAATTCTTTTATACTGCCCCCGTTTTTCGTAATTTTGCAGAAATATTTATGAACATGAAGCGTATAATATCATTATTGTCGATAATATTCCCTTTCTGTGCTATTGCACAAACTGTAAATCCTACAGGATTTATTGTTGTTGATAATGCAGATGGTACGGCTGATACTACAGAGATTAACGGTACTCCGCAGGGTGCTCCTTTGAAAGTCTTACTAAAAGCAAATCCTTCAGGTCTGGAAGGTTATGGTACACCACGTTATGAATGGAAAATTTGGAATACCAACGACCCTTCAAATATTTTGATTCACCGTGCGGATGAGAATGTAGAGCATACCTTTACCACAAGCGGCTCTTTTACAGCGCAATTGTATGTTACTTTTTATAATGCGGACGGAAGTATGAACTACGAATTTCCGGAGGAAGGTGAAGATCCCAAGACTATCTATTTTAGTATAAGCGAAAGTATTTTGGATTTCCCCAATGCTCTCTCTCCTAATGGCGATGGTAAGAATGACGTCCTAAAGGCTAAAGACGGCCATCAGAGTATTGTGTCTTTCCATGCTGCAATATTCAATCGCTGGGGTAGTAAAATCTATTCGTGGGACGATGTTAATGGCGAATGGGATGGAAAGTATAAAGGAAAAGTTGTTAAGGACGGTGTTTACTTCCTAGTTGTGAATGCCAAGGGTGCCGACGGAAGGAACTATAGTTTCAAAAAAACAATCAGTGTGATTTCCGGTTATAACAACGGTGACGGCAGCGCGGCTACAGGTGATGAGTGATAGTAAGATTTTTGTTTGGGGAGCGCGCGTTCATAACCTCAAGAACGTTGATGTTACCATACCAAGGAATAGTCTTATTGTTATTACAGGACTTAGTGGTAGTGGTAAATCGTCTTTGGCATTTGATACCATCTTTGCCGAAGGACAGCGCAGATATATTGAGACGTTCAGTGCCTATGCCCGCAATTTTTTGGTTAATCTGCAAAGACCCGATGTGGATAAGATAACGGGTTTAAGTCCTGTTATCAGTATAGATCAGAAAACCACCAATAAGAATCCGCGCAGTACGGTAGGTACCACGACAGAGATTTACGATTTCTTTCGACTGCTGTATGCACGTGCAGCTGAAGCTTTCTCGTATGAGACAGGCGAGAAGATGGTACGCTATACCGAGGAGCAGATTATAGACCTTATTCTCAAGGATTACCTTGGGCGTAAGATTTGCATCCTTGCTCCCTTGGTAAAGAATAGAAAAGGTCATTATCAGGACCTTCTTGAGAACATTCAGAAAAAGGGATATCTTTACGTCCGTGTAGATGGTCATATTATGGAGATTATTCCTGGCATGAAACTAGACCGCTACCGCAACCATGACATAGAAGTAGTCATAGATCGTATTAAGGTTCAGGATAAAGATGATAAACGCCTTGTTCAGAGCGTAGCTACAGCCATGAAGCAGGGTGATGGTCTGATGCTGGTCTATGATATGGAAACAGAGAAGGTACGTTATTATAGCAAACAGTTGATGTGTCCTACGACTGGCATATCATACCGCGAGCCCGCTCCACATGATTTTTCGTTCAACAGTCCCCAAGGTGCCTGCCCCAGATGCAAAGGTTTGGGATATGTGAGTGTCATAGATCAGGATAAGGTATTCCCAGATAGGTCTTTATCCGTGAAACAAGGTGCTATTGCTCCTTTGGGAAAGCCACGTTCTGCTATGATTTTCTGGCAGATAGAAGCCTTGCTGCAGAAATACGACTGTACAATGGAGACTCCTCTTTCAGATGTCCCACAAGAGGCATTGCAAGAGATTATCGACGGTTCTTCTGAGCGTTTAAGGATTGCCGCAGAGACAGCCAAAACCACCAATGACTTATATTCAACTTATGATGGTTTAGGCAAATATATCAGTCAGATGCAGGATTCTGATATGTCCACCAGTGCTCAGAAGTGGGCTGAACAGTTTAGCTGTACAGCGGAATGCCCTGAGTGTAAAGGTCAGCGTCTTAACAGAGAGTCTCTACACTTCCTCATTGCGGGAAAGAATATCGCAGAGATTTCCAAAATGGATCTGAGAGAACTTTATGACTGGGTTTCTGATTTAGACGAAAAACTTTCTTCTCAGCAGCGAAAGATTGCCGCGGAAATTCTTAAGGAGATTCGTACTCGTCTGCGTTTCCTCTTAGACGTAGGTCTGGAATACCTTTCTTTAGGCCGTTCTTCTGTCAGCCTTTCTGGAGGTGAAAGCCAACGTATCCGTTTAGCTACGCAGATTGGAAGCCAGTTGGTTAATGTCCTTTACATCTTGGATGAACCAAGTATTGGCTTGCATCAGAAGGACAATATCAAGCTTATAGATTCGCTTAAGAAACTGCGTGATACGGGTAATTCTGTTATTGTCGTTGAGCATGATCAGGAGATGATGGAGAATGCCGACTATATTGTGGATGTCGGTCCTAAAGCGGGTCGCAAGGGCGGTGAGATTGTCTTTCAGGGCAAGTACACTGATATGTTGAAACAACATACCCTTACCAGCCAGTATCTGAATGGAGAGCTAAGCATTGATGTTCCCGCTGAACGTCGAACCGGTAATGGAAATTCTATTGTTTTGCGTGGTGCCCGTGGCAATAATCTTAAGAATGTTGACGTAGCTTTTCCGCTGGGCAAACTTATTTGTGTGACTGGCGTTAGCGGCAGTGGAAAGAGTTCCCTTGTCAATGACACATTGCATCCCATCCTCAGCAAATATTTTTACCGTTCTTTGCGAGACCCACTTCCATATCGTAAAATAGAAGGACTCCAATATATAGATAAGGTGGTAGATGTGGATCAGAGTCCTCTTGGTCGCACTCCTCGTTCTAACCCTGCTACATATACGGGTGTCTTTAATGATATCAGAAACCTCTTCTACGAACTCCCAGAGGCTCGTATTCGAGGTTATAAGCCTGGCCGTTTCTCCTTTAATGTCAAGGGAGGACGCTGTGAGGCTTGTAATGGGAATGGTTATAAGACCATAGAGATGAATTTTCTACCGGACGTTTATGTTCCTTGTGAGGAGTGTCGTGGTAAACGTTACAACAGAGAAACGCTGGAGGTTCGCTACAGAGGAAAGAGTATTGCCGACGTGCTGGACATGACCATCAATCAGGCCGTAGAGTTCTTCGAGAACGTACCAAATATCTTGGGTAAAATTAAGGTCTTGCAAGAGGTCGGCCTTGGCTATATTAAATTAGGTCAGCCCAGCAATACTTTGTCTGGTGGAGAAAGTCAGCGTGTAAAGTTGGCTACGGAGTTAAGCAAACGTGACACAGGCAAAACACTTTATATCCTGGATGAGCCTACTACGGGTCTTCACTTCGAGGATATCCGTGTCCTGCTCTCAGTCTTGAACCGTTTGGTGGATAAGGGCAATACGGTTATCGTGATAGAGCACAATCTGGATGTCATCAAATGTGCTGACTGGCTGATAGATATGGGGCCTGAAGGTGGTAGGGGAGGTGGACAACTTCTTTTTTCTGGAACGCCCGAAGACCTTGCCAATAGTGGCATCGGTGCGACAGCTCCTTTCCTGAAAAAGATACTTCAAACACGTTCTCAGCAGTAAATCTTTTCGTCTTCTTTTAATGCTATGGCGGCAATTACGAAGGGCAGAGCCATGTTAAAGTATGTGATGTCATAACGTGATTCGAATAGCTCTCCCCATTGGTTGTATATATACATACGGCTTAGGAATGTTATCAGGACAAGTGCAGTCAGACAACTTCCTGTTGCCACAAGGTAGTTTTTCCATTCTCCTCTCAGGAATAACGACGCCAGAAGGCACAACATAATTATTATGGGGGTGTTAAAGGGAACACCCTGTCGGGTTTGCAGAGCAAAGGGACTGTATTCGAAGTAGAATAGCATATCCCAGTTCCATATCGCAAAGGGCAGAAAAGTTAGCCCGAAAACCAGAAGTATTAAAAGCGGTAATCCTACTTTCTGCTTCCAGTTACAAGCATATAAGTAATCCCAGAAGAGGAATAGGAAGAACGGGATACAGACAGCCAGTCTTGTACTCATCATCAGACCGCAAATTATAGCGATGGTTACCCAGTGGCGCTTTAAATTGAAACGATAGCGATGCATATACATGATGATGGCGGCGCAGAGCAGGAAGTTGCTTATCAGGTCGCTGCGTACACTTACCTCGTACAGGAAAGCAGGCGAGAGTAATAACAGCATAAAGGCTTCTGCTGCTACTCTAAGAGAGGACAGACGTCTTACAGCATCTGTAAACAGAATCAGACAGATAACGAAAGATAATCCCACGTTCCCTATCAGATAAAAGGGTAGGTGCATTACCTGCCATACAGGGAAGGGAGAACCGTATCCTCCTAGATGTGTCTGTGCTGCGTAGGGATATTCTCCATGAAGCAGGTACTGTAGGAAGTTGTGTATGGCAGACCACCTGTCCACCTGCACAGTCATGGGGTCTATGAAATATTGGAGGACTATCAGTGCAGCAACGGCAATACCCATCAGCCAGAGTGTTGCCTTGCAGCTTAGGCGTTTCTGTATTCTTTCCGTATATCCCAGCACTATCGCCATGGCTGCCACATACGCTACACATCCGCCCACGATTGTACATACAGGTAATATGCGTTGCCCGTATTTCAGTATGAATAGTATGTTAATAACGCTGTAAACTGCAAACGCCAATAATCTGCTTTTCTCTTTCCTTATGTTCATTCCTGTTCTTTTATCAAGGCCTTACAACCTTTTTGCCACTCTCGATGTATACTCCCTTACTCCTTAAGGAACTTGGATTTAGTTTACGTCCAGAGAGGTCGTATATATTTTTCATTTCTTTTGTCTTTTCGGTCTCTACGGCACTTATACAGTCAGGATCTTCATACTCCACGGTAATGGAATTAACAAGATTCTTATACGTTGATGTCAATGACTTCCGATCCGTTTTACAGAGAATGTTGGACCCCGTGTTTGTGTTTTTTCTGTACAAACGTGCTGAAGCACCGTCTTTTAGAATTTTCAAGGATTCTAGGTCGTTGGCTTTAACGCCATATACAGCTAAGTCTGCCTTCGTGTAGGTGCCTACAGGTAGTTTTACGCTGTATCCTGTGTAGTTTGTACCACTAAAGACTTCCACCATAGCATCTTCTTCGGGCACCTCTACAGCCTTGTAGACACGATTCATTCCAGAAGCCCAGGCGTTCAGATCCCATTCCTCGCTATTATAGACCCACACGAAACCGCCTGTTGCTACTCCGTCATCTTTCCATTTTTGAAACTGGGAAATATTACTATCCACATTCCAGTTGTTGGAGTAATACATAAGTCCTGCCTGACGGTCTTTCACGCCTGTGAAGGTCCAGCTGCCCACTTGATCTGTATTTTGTGCTCCGCCGTCGTAGCATTGTACCATAATTCTATCTACGGCTTTGCTTCTGCTTGTTCTTATTTTTGTGCATAGGTTCTGCCAGTATGTCTTGTTGGTATAGGGGGCCAGAGTCGTCTTGTAGCCTAAATCATACATCATGATATGGAACTTCGCACCAGTCTCCAAATCATAGCAGTGTTCGTCATCGTTGTTCACTGCCTCTATCTCAGGCACAGCCTCTTTAAGTGCCTTAAAGTTTTTGTACAGCATGGTAGTTTTACCCGTTCCGTTTTTCTTTATCAAATCACGAATGTGGTCGTACGAATCGTTTCCCCATCCGCCTATAACTATTTCTACGCGTTGTATGCTTGTAGGAGCCGTTTTCAGGTCCTTAACGTCCTGTTGATAGTATGGTTGTGTCTGATGAAACACATATTCACCGTCTTTGCAGATAGTTTCGCCGTCCGTCATTAGCGTTCCGTCTGTATCTACGTGAACATTAAAGAGTAGGGCATAGGTGAATCCTGATTCGCGCAGATTCTGAATCGTTTGAGGGCGTTCTCTGCGAATATGTCCGCCCACATATACGCCTGATACTGCTTTAATTTCCGGTTGCGACCATAGGGGTAGCTGAATGAGTGTAGAAAATAATAAAATCAATAGGTTAATTTTTTTCATTTTGAATGGGTTATATGTATGGTTCTTTTATTTTGCTTGCAAAGTTACAAATTAGCAGGAAAAATACAAAATTAAAAGCTTCTTTTCATTTTGTTTCTGGTAGAATTCTTTTTCCAAATGCATGCTCCAGGGTTTCGATTAGCATTATATAGCCAGCTTCCTTTAGATGACCCGTTTACTACCTTTAGGCGGCCCGCTTACTACGGGTAAGCTGAATTGTCATGAGGCGAGGGGCAATAATCTTCCTCGTGTACCCGTAATTATTCTCTCGTGTGCGCGGATTTTTTTTCACGTGTACCCGTAAATTCGCGTTCGTTAATGACATACATCATTCTTTCTGTTAAAAAATGATTAAATATTGTATTCGTGTTATTTTTACGCTAACTTTGCATGGCCTATGATGAAATACAAATAAGTTAGATATGGATTTCAATAAGACGTATAGCGCTTCTGACGAATATCGAAGGGAGGAGTTGATAAAGAAAATAGAACGTGCGGTGAACAATCTCACAATAGAAGAGTTGGAGGCGCTGCACTACGATATGATAACCAAGAACTATATCAACGAGTCGTTCTAATATCGTATGCTTAGATGATTAAAGTTTGAAGCCTGAATTCGAAGAGTATTCAGGTTTCAAACACTTTGAATTCAGACTCCATACGAAACCCAAGTAACTTTTGTATAACTGCAACTAATATTTAGTGCTTGAAAAGGACAGTTTGGACCACCTTGTTCTTGGGTGTTTTACATTCTTTGTCCTGTTCGTTGTCAGGCTCTTCCTCTGGCAAATCCCAGAAGAGGTCAAGCTGGACTGCTACATCGGGCTTTATGGCATACACTCCGTAGGAGTTATGCTTGAAAGGTGATTCTCGCTTCTGCGACTGCTTCCACAG
The DNA here is from genome assembly GCA_024683455.1 of Bacteroidaceae bacterium. Lineage (GTDB taxonomy): Bacteria > Bacteroidota > Bacteroidia > Bacteroidales > Bacteroidaceae > Physcousia. Next base: position 37,436 of record JAIKYE010000013.1, on the reverse strand, counting down.
AAACATGCCAACAGTTTTGTAGAGATCCTCATAATGGATGTTCTTGTTAAACATATCTACATGCTGGTTGTAGAGATGTCTAACAATACATGACAACTTCAAACCTTCCTGACCATGGGGGAGAAGTAGCTCTATGATATCTCTGTAGTATATATTGTTCATGATGACAAAGATAAACATTTTTTGTTAAACACAATTAATTGTGATAAAATGTTTTTGCTCTTACAACGAAAAACAATAACTTTGCATGTCAAAACAACAAAACAAATAACAGAAATGATGAAAAAAGCTTATTCACTGGGTGCTATCGCTGGTGCTCTTTTATTGTTTGCCTCTTGTAACAAAGATCCGGAAAATCATGTTTTGAGTATTGTTCATCCTTATTATTCCGCAATTGACGGCGTTTTGTATGCCGAACAGGACAATGACTCCATTATATTTGAGTCTTTTGACAGCTATTATATGGAACCAATGGTTGATTGGATTAAGATAACAGCCGGTGAATCATACGATGTTAAATATGACTATACAAAGCTTTATACGTTCAAATCATTTGTATCTTTCGATCCAAACACAACTGGTATAACACGTGTGGGTTCTGTGAAGATTAGCAGCTATTACAATTCTGCTGCAGTATTCTATCAGCTTGGCTGCTTGAACATTAATCATCCGGCTCCCGGTCAAACCGAGACAAGAGATTCTGTGTCATTCGATTTGGACGTTACAGCTACTTCTACATTGGATAGTATCTGTTTCAACGTGTCAAAGCCTTGGACACTGAATTATGCTGAAAATGCGGACCAGACTTGGGCTACCATAGATCAATCTGAGGGTGAGGCTGGTAAGAGCAAGGTGACATTGACCATAGAGCCTAACAACACAGAGAATGCTCGTGCTACAGTATTCGAACTGAAATGCGGTGGCGTTACCAACCTGATTAATATTAATCAGGCTGCAGCTAAGAATAATGACTAAAGAATGATGATCTAAACTCTGCCTTTTGTGTGGGATGTCTATTTCTTGATGACCATTATGGACATCTCATACAAAAGGAACAGAGGAACAAACACCAACATTAGCGTAAACGGATCTCCACTGGGTGTTATTATGGCAGCAGCAACCAATAATATCACTGTGGCATGTTTACGGTATTGACGCAGAAATCCTTTTGTAAGTATCCCAAACTGGGAGAATAGCCAAGCTAACAATGGCATTTCAAACACTATGCCCATAACCAGGATTAGCATAGTGAAATTTCCAATGTAAGAAGACAGGTTTATTTGATTCTGGATGCTGGGGCTGAGCTCATATTCCATCAAGAATCGGAATGTAAAGGGAAATACAAGGAAATAGCCTACAGCACAACCCAGATAAAACATAAGTGTACCACCCATAAAGGCTGGGCGGATATGCTTTATCTCGCTCTCATAAAGTGCCGGCTCTATGAATTTCCATATTTCCCAAATAAAATAGGGGAAAGCAATAACGGCTGCCAGAGAGATGGACGTCTGAATATGTGTCATGAACTGACTGGCAACGTTGATGTTGATAATCTGAACATTAAAGTCGGGGCTGAATGATATCATGCCGTGACTAACCTTGCTTAGCCACCGGTATACAAAGAAATCATTGCTGGTAGCAGCAAGAATAAAGTTGTCAAAGATATGGGGCAGGGCGGTAAACGTACCGATTAAACAAACAAGTAAAACGCATGCCGACCGAAATAATGCCCAACGCAATACTTCGAGGTGATCCCAAAACGACATACCTTCATTTAATTCTTCTTCCTCGGTGTTCCCAGCCTGTATGACTTCTTTTTCTTCTTGCATAATTTTATATTCAGAAAATTATGGGTTACGGGTTTATTAGCCCATAACCCATAATTGTATTACATTATATTATTATTTAGCGTATGAGGGCTTTACAAACTTTGCGGCCTTCAGATAGTCTGCACATACCTTCATACCATCCAGGATGTTGGGTCTGTTGCTTCCTTCCAACTCTACAACCAAATTCTTCAAGCCTGCCTTGTCTGCATTATTGAAGATAGCATCAAATCCTACCATTCCACTCTCGCCGAATTCCTTGTGGTCTTTGATGTGAAGCAGGGTAAAACGACCAGGATACTTGTTGAAGTACTCAACAGGACTCACTTGACCGCGTACTGCCCAATATACATCCATCTCAAAGAAGACCTTGTCAGCATCTGTATGCTCAACCATGTAGTCATACCACACCTTACCTTCTACCTTGCCGAACTCATGTGAATGGTTGTGGTAGCCGAACTTCATTCCGGCAGCATTCACCATTTCACCAACCTTGTTCAGGTATTTACAGATAACGTCAGCCTCTGCCAAGTTCTTGGGATAGTTTACTCCAGGGTTTACGATGTACTGCATGCCGGCACGCTTGTGTGCATCAATACACTGAGCCCACCATTTGAGGGCATTGTCAAAATTTCCGGACTTCAGTTCCTCACCGTTGAGGTTGTGTCCTACGTGGCTTGAAAGCACCTTCATGCCGGCAGCCTCAATGTCAGCCTTGAACTGCTCGGGAGTAACACCGTACAGTTTACCATTGTCGTAATTAGCTGCCTCGATAGCTGTAAATCCCATCTTGGCTAGTTCCTTCAATGTCTTCTCGTGATTCTGCGCATACTTGCCAGGATCACCAATAAGGCTACGTACAGAGTACATCTGAAAGGCGATATCCTTCTTCTTTGCCTCTGCACTTAGGCTCATAGAAAGAGCCACCAACAACATTAATGCAAAAGAAAATACCTTTTTCATGTTTGATTATTATTTATTACTTTAATATTTTTACGCGGATGTTACGATACCATACCTCGTCTCCATGATCCTGAAAACCGAAGTATCCGGGTTCCTTTCCGCAATCCTTCATTATTTCGAATGCGAGGGGCCAGTTCTTCTGGCTGAACTTAGATGTCTGCAGCAAGTCCACCCATGATTTGTCTGCCAATGTGTAGCTGAGCACTTTGACACCATTCTGGTAATGGGTAACCTTACCATTCTTAACAACAATCTTTATCTTGTTCCATTGACCAGCAGGATTAGCGTTCTGAGGCTTAGCAACAATCATGTCGTACAATGAGGTTGACTGACGGATACCTAGAGTTGCACCTAATTTTGCATCAGGATGACGCTCGTTATCCAAAACCTGACATTCGGGACAAGAGATGTAGATGGGCTGGTAGTTCAGTTTTGCATCCTTCTGAACTGTAATTGTGGCCTTAATGGGGCCATCGCTCAGTTCCTTCGTCTCCTGACGAGGTCCCTCTATTGTGGCAGTTTCCTTACTTAGATAGAAAATTCCAGAGTTACCACCCTCGGCAATCTTCCATTCTACTTCAAATACGAAGTTCTTGAAACGACGTGTGAAGATTATGTCTCCACCTTCGCCCCGGCCGCGTCCGTTAAAATGCAACGCACCATCCTGAATGTTCCACTTGCTGGGGATGTGATCCTTGCCATATCCTCTCCAACCATCGAGGCTAGTTCCATCAAACAAAACGTAGTATCCATCTTTGTCGGTCTTCAGTGAACTAAGTTCAACTTCGGGGTTCTGGACAATAACGTATTGCATGCTCTGCGCTGATGCTGTAAATGCAGCCATCAGAGAGGCGGCTGTTAATATATTCTTGATTTTCATTGCTTTAATAACTTTCTTGTGAATATAGAATTAAAGACAATTAGAGACACTCACTAAGGATGTCTCTAATTGCCATGTTATTCATTAAATACTATCTTATCGTATTAATCCTGTGGCAGTTCTGGCAGAACATAACCATTCTGATATTTAGGCTTAATCAGCTCAGCCGCGAATTCACGTGCATTGACGGGATCTGTCCACTTCTTGTCGAATGTAGGATGTCCGTCATGGATAGAGAATCCGTCCTTAAGCATTGACTGAACGGTAGCCTTCTCGGGGATGTTGGTGAACTGCATGTTCTCACCATCCCAGTCGAGAACCTGATTCAAGCCCTGCAGACGTGTGGCAACTACACCCATTGCAACCATCTCGTTGAATGGACCAGCTTCGCTGAAGTCTGATGCTGTCTTTGTCCAATCCTGCTTACCTGCACGGATTTCCTTGATAGCACGGATCCAGTCACGCTGATGGCTTTCAGTTACACGACGGCATACCTTGGGAGCGTTGGGAACACGACCGCTTACCAAATAAGGCTTTTCACCATAGCAACCAACAACCAGAATGTCCTTAGTACCGTAGAAGATGGCACCACCACCGCTGATGTTCAAGTTCTTGCCAATGGCTAGACCTTCTGGACGGTATGGGAGAATACCACCATCGCTCCATGTTACAACAACTTCAGGCATAGCTACCTTAGGACGGTTGGGACGAGCGGGATAAGTCAGTTTAACAACCTGAGCGCTGGGGCAGCAGTCAGACATAAGTGGGGTAGAGCTACCCTCTGCATGGATGGGATAACCCAAATCCAATGCCTTGAATACGGGGTGCAGAATATGGCAAGCCATATCACCCAGAGCGCCAGTACCAAAGTCCCACCATCCACGGAAGTTCCAGGGGTGATAGATAGAGTTGTAAGGACGCTTAGGTGCGGGACCAATGAAGGCATCCCAGTTCAGTGTGCTGGGGATTTCGTGTACCTCTGTAGGACGCTCCAAACCCTGTGGCCAAATAGGACGGTCTGTGAAAGCATCAACACGTGTTACCTCACCAATTTCTCCGTTCCAAATCCACTCACAAACGAGGTTTACGCCCTCGCCACTTGAACCCTGGTTACCCATCTGTGTAGCAACACCAGCCTTCTTAGCCAACTTGGTGAGCAAACGAGATTCGTAAACGGTACGAGTCAGAGGCTTCTCGCAATAAACATGCTTGCCAGCGGCCAGAGCCTCAGCACAGATGATAGCATGAGTGTGGTCTGCGGTTCCGCAGATAACAGCATCAGCCTGATCCAGCAACTCTGCATACATCTTCTTGTAGTCGTTATATCTCTTCATATTGGGGAAGAGCTTCTGGTACTCGTCCAAAACACCCTTGGCGTACTTGAAGTCGACATCGCACATACCGATGAACTCGATATCATCATAGATTTCGCCCTTACCCTTGTATGTAACACCATTGATATCAGCGTGTCCGCGTCCACCAACACCAACGCCTAAGAGTTTAATCTTACCGGTTTTAACGTTCTTTTTACTTGCTTTAGCCTTTGCCAGTAAATCACTGGGAGTCAAAGCCAACGCTGCGGTTGCAGCGGTTCCAGCCTTCAGGAAAGACCTTCTTGACATTTCTTTCATACTGTTGTCGTTTTTTTAGGGTTATTATTGAATGTTTATTTCTCTTCTTTCTTTTCTACTTCTTTTGTGTCAACCTCGGCATTGATCTCTTTTTCAATTTCATTCATGCCAGACTTGAAACTTCTAACGCCTTTACCAACACCATGCATAAGTTCAGGAATCTTTTTGCCTCCGAATAGTAGCAGTACTACCAAAGCAATGATAATAATCTCTCCTGTTCCTAGATTTCCAAAAAATAATAATTGTGTCATAATATATAATGTTATTAGTTTTATTTCTGGTTTAGTAAGCCGTAGCCGTTGGTCATATGTGCTCTGCGGAAATGGATCTGCTCCAACTCTTCATGTGTACCCTTTGACGGCATATCGTGCGTCTTGGCATCTTCAAGCATCTTCCAAGCATATTCCGAAGCAATGTAGGCATCTTCAAACTTGGGAAGGTTTTTGGGCCTTTCGCCAGTAAGTATTGCTTCGCCCATGAGATAGCAGAGACGGTCAATATTTTTGTCTCCGTATGGCTTTTCTACCACCTCGGTTATATGTTCGCCATGTTTCTCAACAACAGCTGTCTTGAAATCATGGTGCATCCTCACAAAGCCTTTGCTGCCAATAATTTCAGTGTATGAATTATGTGTTTGGTCTTTTGCTAGCTGTCCGTAAACAAATCCTTGGGTGATATCATATACGATACCATTCTCAAAGGTTCCGTGACACTGGAGCCACCATGGATCCTTATAGTCCCACATGCGTATAGCCTGGGCATGACCTGTCTTATATTCTGAATCGGCGTAATAACGCGCTATATCTACATAATGCATTCCGCAGTCGTGGAAAGAGGGGCCTTCGTATTCATGTCCTTCGCCAGGAGAAAGTCCTGGAGTCATGTGGCATATTCTGATAATGGCAACGTCGCCTATTTCTCCACTTTTTATGAATTCCTTTATCTCCTTAGTGTACCAAGCATTTCTTAGGTACAGGTTTACGGTACATATCTTGTTTGAAGTTTTTGACAGATCAACCAATTCTCTTTCATCCTCCAATTTGTATGCAAGTGGTTTCTCGCATATCACATGCTTACCGTATTTAATAGCTTTCTTTATTCTTCCTGGTCGGCTGTCGGCAAGTGCATAAAGTCCAATACATTCTACTTCTGGATCCAAGAAAATCTCATCTTCATCTACTGTAAAGATGGCGTTGGGGGCTATTTCTTTTGAATATTCTGCTTTGTCTGGGTCGATATCACATACATATTTTACATCCCAAAAATCGCATGCAACGAGTTCTCTCAGATGCTTTCTACCCATTCGCCCCAATCCGATAATTCCTATTTTTACACGAGTCATTTGTTCCTTGTAAGCGGTTTTTAAGCGCAAAAACGGTTCTTAAACCTGCTTTCCGTTGTAAAGTTATAATAAATATTTTAACTATTATTTATCAGTTTGTTTTATTTTATCAATTTTAACAATTGATTTGTCTAGTTTTTTGTGTTTGTTTGATGCGGAAAATACGTTATCGAAATTCTCATTGGTTTTATTTTCCGATTTTATATCCATGTCGTAGGAATTTACAATAAAAAGAGGTGATGTATTATTGTTTACAAACACCTCTTTTATTATAAACTATTTTCCCTATTTTTTGCCGCCCTTTCCCCAGAATGCCTCCTCGGCTTTCTGCCTTGCTATAAAGTCATCGTAAGCCTTACGTGCCTTCTCGTTAGCAGCTTGGTTAGCCTGTGCCTTCTGTATGTTTGCTTTCAGACGTTCAGCAACAAGGCTAACTGTAATGTCTGCCTCAGATGCTTTTGTACAGTATTCAATTGCTTTTGGATACTGTCCCAACTGTGTGTAGATGTTTGCCATCTTCAGGCAAGCTTTACCTGCCTGATCGGGGTTGTACTCAATAGCCTTTTCGGCATATGTCAGCGCACCAGTAAACTGCTTGCTTTTGGTCAGTGCATTTGCAATGTTTAAGCAGATAACTCCGCGTGCATCGTCGCTCTTTGCCAACTCCAATGCTTTGTTGTAGTAGTCAAGCATCTTTTGCATTTCGCCATCCTTCTGTGCTTTCTGCGCTAAACCAATGGCACTTCTAAAGGTGGGTTCGATAGCATAAGCTGCCTCGGCGTACTGATAGTAGATGTCTGCATCGTCACAGTCGTTCTGAGCCATCAGGTTTATAGCGCTGTTCAACTTGTCTATGTCACCCTTATAGCTCTCAAATTTCTTGGTGTATATACCGATAATCTGATCGTGGTCTGCTGCACCGCTCTCTGTGAATATCTTTTCTATATCCTTCAAGGGGTCGTCATACTTGGCAATCAACTTATTTGCTTTCTCTTCATCCCCTTCAGCTTTGGCTTCCTTGGCAAGCTGTAGCATCTTCTCGCAGGCTTCCTTACTATCCAAAAAGTCCTGTAGATACTGTTCACGCAAGGCGTTGGGTGCACTCTTGTACATTGCATCGCTGACTCTATAGAAGTTTTGCAGTACTGTCCCTTCTATCTCACGGCCGCCATTTTCGTTTATCATCTTAATGGCCTTGCTGTAATTGTCGTAGGACTTGTTCAGCGTATAGCCTGAACCTGTAATGTAGGGGGCAGTCCAGTTATAATATTCTGCCTTTACGCTTAATACATCTCCCAAGGTGTTTTTAATTTTGGAAAATGAGTTCAGTATCTCCAGATTTTTTTGGCGCAGGTCAAAGAGCTCCATCATTTCATTAAAATACTCAAGTTTCTTTGCCTGATCTGCCTCATTTGTAATCAGGAAGTAATATACGCGGGGACCCTGTGTATATATGCCGTTCAGAGCGTAGGGCGCATTGTTTTTCAACCATAAAAGATTGATGCGTGCTTCAGCCCAATTCTGTGTGTCCAAACTTTGCTGGAACAGAGAAATGTTCTGGCGGCCAATCTTGATGCTATCCTCGTTGTTGTTGTTGGAATAACCGATACGTTCATCGTAAGTCGTTCCCTCAAAGTTTTGTGCCATCACTGGGGCGGCGCTTATAGCAAGTGCAGTTGCTACTGCAAGTTTTTTGAGTTTCATTTTTGTATGATTTATTTGATTTTTTATTACTGTTATTTGCCTTTATGCTAATTTTTCGTTTGCAAATGTACAAAAATATTTTCAATTTGCAAGGTCTCATAAAAGGAAAAATCCCTACTCAAAAGTGAATAATCCCTATTTATTCCTATGTATATGCAAAAAAAAGTTATAACTATATGCCAATGTGTTAAACTTACCTTCGTTCAAATAAAAAAATAAGCGTGATTTATTTTGTTAATCTCTCACATAATCGTAACTTTGTGCTCTGTTATGATATTGATGAATTGTTTGTTGCTTATTGTTGGCATTACCCTTGTGTTATGGGGAGCCGACAGGTTCACTGACGGGGCATGCGCTATAGCACGCCGTTGGAATGTTAGTGAGATGGTTATTGGTCTCACAATTGTCGCTCTTGGCACCAGTCTGCCTGAGTTTATGGTTAGTTTCTTCAGTGTACTAAAGGGTAGTGCTGATATGAGTGTTGGCAACATAGTGGGAAGTAATATCTTTAATACTCTTGTTATTGTGGGTGCTTCAGCAATGATGATGAAGATGCCTGTGGAGCGTTCATTGCTGATTTTCGATATTCCCATCAGCTTATTGGCTGCTCTATGTCTATTCTCCGTTGCATATTTTGATGGCAATATAAAAAGGTTAGATGGTGCCGTCCTTATGCTTTTCTTTGTTTTCTTTCTGTATTATACTTTCTGGCGTTCCAGAAACAAATCTATAACTATTGGAGAAGAGGAAGGTAAAGGTGAGCAGGTGTCTATTCTGAAGATTCTTGTTCTCTTGGTTGTCGGCTGCGTCTGTCTTGTATATGGTGGTCAGCTTATGGTAGATAATGCAGCAGGTTTAGCACGCGAATGGGGAGTTAGTGAACGTGTCATTGGTCTAACTATTCTTGCAGCCGGCACCAGTCTGCCTGAGTTGGCTACCAGTGTAATGGCAGCTCGTAAGGGAAGCGACGGACTGGCTTTAGGTAATGCTATTGGCAGCAATGTTTTTAATATTGCCTTTGTGATTGGTGTCTGTAGCATTGTCAAGCCCATGGCTGTTTCTGACATATCTGTTGCTGATTGGTTTACACTCATCTTTTCAAATATTTTATTGTGGACATTGGCTTTCTCAAGACGTAGCCTTAATAGTTATAAAGGTTTTATACTTCTAACTGCATATATTGCATATCTTGTTTATATATTAATAATGTAATTTCGTATGAAACATATTCTCTTTTCTCTCTTTTTCCTATTGGGTATTTCTTCTATATATGCGCAAGGACCTTGGAAACTCAAGCTTTATTGCTCAGAGGAGGATATTCGCCTGCATATAGACCTTTATGAAGAGAGTATAGAAGTGCCAGGCATGGAGATGTTCGGTCCTATGAATGGCTATTTGGGTGGTAATATATATGGTGTGTGGATGATTACCAGCTTTAAAATACAAGATGACAAAACGGCAACGATTAAGTTGAGTAATGATTTGGGTAGTGAGACGCAGAAGGCTACCCTCACGCAACAGTCTGACAGTATCTACGCTTTACACCTTGACGGAACAGTTGTGGTTAAGCGTGTAGTAGATCGTAAGTTGGTGAAGGTTTCGTCTGATTTTAAAATGAGATTACAGTAGTCTTTTAAACATGTCTTGCAACTATCATCTCTTTAATAATATTCGATTGTGAACACAGATATAAAATATGCTATTATAACAGGTGCTGCTTCTGGTATGGGCCGTTGTTATGCCCTTCAATTGGCAGAGATGGGATATGGAGTTCTTTTGGTTGATATAAACGGGGAAGCCGCACAGGAGCTTTCCAAACAGATATCTCATAAATTCGGCGTTCCTGCACCTGTTATGTGTATTGATCTTACGCTGTCTGATGCTGCAGATCAAATTGCTAACCAATGTGAAACAATGGGTTGGCAAGTGAAAATCCTGATAAACAATGCGGGTATGCTCGTTACATCAGCTATTGAAGATACCGATCCGCAACGTCTCCAAGGCATCATCGCTCTTCATTGCACAACACCTTTGTTGCTATGTCGTCATTTTATTCCTCTTATGAAGGAGCTGAATGGCGGGTTTGTCCTTAATATTTCTTCTATTACCGCATGGATGGATTGGCCCGTTATAGGTATGTATGGATGTACCAAACGGTTTGTTAAGGGTTATTCGAGGGAATTGCGCATTGAATGTAAAGGCTCTCCGGTAAGTATTACTACAGCTATTTTTGCTGCTGTTGATACGCCACTTATTCGTTTCCCGCTTTTGATGCGTTACCGTAAGTTGCTTCTGCGTTTTGGTTTTATGATTTCACCAGAGAAGGCTACACGTCTTGCACTCAAAGCAATGTTCCGTCGTAAATCAACTCTCATTCCATGTCTTTCTGACCGTCTTGTAATTATGCTTTGTCCTATGATACCCAACTGTTTGCTTTCTTTCTTGATTCGGAAGATTGATTTAAAGTCATCATTCTAATATAAATTGTGTATGAAGAAGAATAGTAAAATATATGTTGCAGGACATCGTGGAATGGTTGGAAGTTCAATCGTTCGCGAGTTGCAGCGTCAGGGGTATACGAATATTGTGACACGTACTCATAGTGAATTGGATCTTACACGGCAGGCTGATGTGGAGAAATTCTTTGCCGAGGAGAAACCTGAATACGTTTTTCTTGCCGCAGCCAAGGTCGGGGGTATTGTCGCCAACCAAAGTGCGTTGGCTGATTTTATGTACCAGAATATGATTTTGGAGATGAATGTCATCAATGCTGCTTGGAAGAATGGTTGTAAGAAACTGGAGTTCTTGGGTAGTAGTTGTATCTATCCCCGCTTGGCGCCACAGCCCATGCCTGAAAGTTGCTTGCTCACCTCGTCATTGGAACAGACAAACGAGGCTTATGCGTTAGCCAAAATAAGCGGACTTAAGTATTGTGAGTACCTGAATCGTCAATATGGAACTGATTATATTTCTGTTATGCCCACTAATTTGTATGGTCCAAATGATAATTATCATCCAGAGCATAGTCACGTGTTGCCAGCTCTCATTCGTAGGTTTCATGAAGCAAAAGAAGCTGGTGCCGAAAGTGTTACCTGCTGGGGTGACGGCAGTCCTTTGCGCGAGTTTCTGTATGTAGATGACCTTGCAAATCTATGCGTATTCTTAATGAACAACTATAGCGGCAATGAAACGGTTAATGCTGGAACTGGTAAGGAACTTACTATTAAAGCGCTCACAGAATTGGTCGCCAAGGTCGTAGGGTACAAAGGACGTATAGAATGGGATACTACACGTCCTAATGGAACGCCCAGAAAACTATTAGATATTAGCAAAGCTACCAAATTGGGTTGGACCTATAAGACTGAATTAGAAGATGGCATCCGCTTGGCATATTCAGATTTCTTGAATAATCCTATGCGGGCTGAAAGATAAAATGAATTATATTTTGAGAATTAAAAGATATGAATAAAAAAGCATTAATTACAGGTGTTACGGGGCAGGACGGTTCCTTTCTTTCTGAGTTTCTGCTGGCCAAGGGATATGAAGTGCACGGCATTATTCGTCGTTCTTCTGTAGATTTCCGCGAGCGTATTGCTCATCTCGAGGGGAAACCTAATTTTCACCTTCATTATGCTGATATGGGTGACTCTATGTCACTTGTGAAACTTGTAGGTAAGGTTCAGCCGACAGAAATCTATAATCTGGCTGCTCAGAGCCATGTTCAGGTTTCTTTTGATGCGCCCGAATTCACTGCCGATGTAGATGCCGTTGGTGTGCTTCGTATATTGGAGGCAGTTCGTACTAATCATTTGGAGAAGAGTTGTAAGATTTATCAAGCGTCAACCTCAGAACTTTATGGTAAGGTTGAGGAGATTCCTCAGAATGAGCAAACTCCTTTCCATCCATATAGCCCCTATGCTGTAGCTAAACTTTATGGCTATTGGATTGTTAAAGAGTATCGCGAGGCCTATGATATGTTCTGTTGTTCTGGTATCCTGTTTAATCACGAGTCAGAAAGGCGTGGCGAGACCTTCGTTACTCGTAAAATTACTCTTGCTGCAGCTCGTATAGCTCAAGGAAACCAAGATTGCCTGTATTTGGGAAATCTGGATTCCAAGCGAGATTGGGGATATGCCAAGGATTACGTAGAGTGTATGTGGCTTATCCTTCAGCATCCTACGCCAGAGGACTTTGTGATTGCTACGGGCGTACAGCATACTGTCCGTGAGTTTGCCACCCTTGCTTTTCACTATGCCGGCATAGAGCTTCGGTGGGAAGGCGAAGGTATTAACGAGATAGGAATTGATGTTAAAACCGGCCGCACGGTCGTTGCCGTCAGCGAGGATTTCTACCGCCCAACAGATGTTGTAAATCTTCTGGGTGATCCTACCAAGGCAAAGACCGAATTGGGCTGGAATCCATCAAAGACATCCTTTGAGGAGCTTGTCCGTTTGATGACTGAGCATGACATGGCTAAGGTTGCCGGCGAGGGCGTAGCTGCCAAAGTTCGTATGAATCTCGCAGAGTACCTAGAGAAAGGTATTGTTAAATAAGGTACCTTTATCTTAAGCGAGTATTCCGTCTGCCAAAACTTCTAAGGCAGGAATGTCTGCTTCCTTTAGCGAGGAGCGGATGGTGACAGTAGGCTCGACAATGTTGACATTCTTCATCTGTTCTATAATGGCGCGCATGGCTTTTCCTGCAGAAGGTGCCCACGTGCCATTTTCCAGAATACCAATGGTACGGTTCTGGTAAGCCTTGAGTTTCAGCTTCCACAAGAACATGTGCATGGGTGGGAATACGTCACCGTCATAAGACGAGGCGCAAACCACCAATTTGTTCATACGGAAAGCGTCTTCTATGACTTCCGCCATATCATCTCGGCAGAGATCGGCCACCACTACCTTCTTCGCTCCTTTTTGTTGGAGAATCTCTGCTAACTTCAAGGCTGCTTTCTTGGTATTGCCGTGTATTGAGGCATGAGCTACCAGAACACCTTCGGTCTCTACACCATAATTGCCCCAGATAGAGTAAAGCTTGATAGCTTCTTTCAATTTCACATCTTCCAAAATTGGCCCATGTAATGGGCAGATGGTCTGAATATCCAGTGCTGCGGCTTTTTTGAGAAGGGTGCTTACAGGGACGCCGTATTTGCCACAAATGTTAAAGTAATATCGGCGAGCTTCACATGCCCAATCGTCGGAATCAGCATCTATAACGCCAAACTTGCCAAAAGCATCTGCTGAGAAAAGTGTTTTCTCTTCAGGGCAATAGGTTACAATTACCTCTGGCCAATGAATCATGGGGGCGCCAATAAACTGTAGCGTGCGTTTACCAAGGCTGATTGTGTCTCCCTCCTTTACGGCCATGGTAGGGGTAAAACATGTCTTTTCGTCAAATTGCTTCATGATGGAGAGGGCTTTCTCTGAAGCAACGATAGTAGCTGTTGGGTAAAGTTTACGGAATGCAGAGAGAGACCCTGAGTGGTCTGGTTCCATGTGTTGGACAACAAGATAATCGGGAGTGCGACCCTCGAGTGCTGTAGAAAGGTTCTGTAACCACTCGTCTGTTTTTCGCGGGTCAACACTATCCATTACAGCTATCTTCTCGTCCATAATTAGGTAACTATTATAACACATACCTTCCGGGGTAACATACTGGCTCTCAAAAAGGTCTAACTGAGCATCGTCGCAGCCTATGTATTTGATATTTGCTTTCATAAAATAGTGTTGTTTACTTTTATAGTTCATTTTTTCTTCTTGCAAAGGTACAAATAAGCGAGAGAAGAACAAAAGAAAAGCTTATTTTTCTTTACCTTTCCCGAGTGGAAGCTCTTGCCTGCATGGCCTGAGACAAATATAGCATGTTTTCATGTTTGTTGTTTGAGCGTAAATTTGCATAATTTCAGAAATAATACTTTTGATATGGTATTTTGTTTTGGATTTCTGACTTAAATGTGTATTTTTGTCCCGTGAAACAATTTTAAAATAAGAAATACCATGAAGTATAGTTTAGATGATTGGTGGATTCAACTCACCATTGCAGAGAAAGAGAGAATTGCAGGCAAGTTGTTTGAGGGCGATAATAGATACCCTCGTTGTACGGTACACTGGATAGGTCTCAGTGACGAGATTAAACAGAAGATTCATGACCATGTCACTGATGTTCACGGTCAGGTGATGTCTGAGTTCTCCGAGGGAATTACTTACAGCTATTAATCTTGCGAAATTCTCCGGGAGTCATGCCAAAGTGTTCTTTTACGTATTTTCCAAAAAAAGAAGCGTTTGGAAAATCTATCTGGTCACAAATCTCCTTATTGCTGAGGTCGGTCTGTAGCAGATAATACCGAATTTCTTCGAGGATGCGTTCACGAATCCACTCGTTGGCCGTCTTTCCTGAGCACTTCTTGCAGACAGATGAAAAATACTTTGGCGTGATACAGAGTTCATTAGCATAGGCCTCTACAGTGCGGTATTTGACGCCTTTATTGTTAAGTAACTCTAGAAATCGCTGGAAATGCAAATTTGCTGTTTTTGCATCGGCCGAAAGGGTAGTGGTGGGTAGGTTTCTCTTTATGCTTCCGCAAAATGCTAGAATAGCTGCACGTAGTAGGGCGTGTACGACCTCGGATTGGAATGGATTATTATGAAATTTCCCGATGGCCATCGTAATCATATGGTAGAAATAATTGTAGAATCGCATGCCATCATCTTCGAGGGTGATAACGTTAAGACGATGTATGTACATCACTGCATTCCATACGCTCATCTGGTCGCGTAAGAAACTCTGTAGGATATTTGTGGTAAGGAAGAGACCTTTAGATTCAAAGTCGGGGCTGATCATTAAATCCGTGATAGTTACATTCTGTGGAATTATTGCAATCTGGTTTTTGTGCAGTTCAATGGTATGTCCATTTAGTTTCCCCTGAACTTTACCTTTTAGACAGATGATGACCGCATTCATGGCGACATGGGCTTCGTTGATTTTTTCAAACATCTGAATGCTATCAATGATTACAATGTCATTGTCTGAATAGCCAATCTGGACCTCTTCGCTTTCTGCCAGCGTTTGAAATGTTATTTCTTCCTGATGATTCATGATGATATAATTTGGACGTAAAGATAGATATAAATCGTTATATATAATGGCAAAATCGACCAAAAAGATGTTCTATTTGACTTGTACCGGAGAAACAGAATGTAAAATAAGAGAAATGGGATATATGAGTTTGCTGATAATGTAATACTTTTGCAAATAGAATAAAATATATAAAAGTATATGAAGAAACTTTATTATTTGTTGATGTTGCTACTTGTTGTAGTTTCATGCTCAGACAAACGAGTTGATGATAGATCTGCCAGTGGAAATCAATGTGAGCAAGTCCCCACAAGAGTAAAAACTGAAATTGTAACGCCAACAACGGGCGAGGATAATCAGACCTATGTGGGTATAGTGGAAGAGAATGAAGCTACTGCAGTAAGTTTTACTAGTATGGGTGTAGTAAAGCGTCTTCTGGTCAACGAAGGTCAGGCTGTAGGCAAAGGACAGCTTATTGCAGAGATGGATGATACGCAGGCCCGTAATCTGCTTGCCGGTGCTGAGGCGCAGATGACACAGGCCAATGATGCCCTTCAGCGTTATGGCATGTTGCATGAGAACGGCTCTTTACCAGAGGTACAATGGGTAGAAATCCAAAGTAAGGTGGCACAGGCAAAGGCTCAATTGGAGGTTGCTAAGAAGAATTTGGCTGATTGCAAACTTATTGCTCCTGTGAGTGGCATCATTGGAAAAAAACAGGTGAATGCTGGCGAAACTGCCATGCCATCTCAGGCAGTAGTTAGTGTCCTTAATATTGATAAGGTTAAAGTGAAGGTTTCCATCCCAGAAGCAGAGATTGGTAGCATTGGTACTAAGACTCCATCAAATATTAAGGTTGATGCTATAAATCAGCAATTTAAAGGTGGTATTATTGAGAAGGGTGTACAGGCAGATGCTTTGACACATACATATGATATTCGTATCAATGTTATTAATGGTAGACATCAGTTATTGCCAGGAATGGTAGCTTCCGTAACCTTTATGCTGGAATCAGAACAGACGACAGAAGCGCGGCAGCTGACGCTTCCAGTGACATCTGTTCAAAAGAAAGCAAGTGGGAAGTTGTTTGTTTGGTCTGTAGATGAGAACAACAAGGTACATCGTACGGATGTAACTATAGGAGCAACTATGGGTAACAGGGTTGTCATAACCTCTGGTATTAAGGTCAATCAGTGTGTTGTTACTGAAGGATACCAGAAGTTGAGTGAGGGAACAAAGGTCATATATTAATTGATAATATGAGGATTAGACTTTAGTCCCAGGACTTTAGCAATTTGAAAGTTATGCAAACAAAAATGCAGAATTGGCTGGCATGGCCATTGGAACATTATCCAATATCCCTATTAATAATAGGCATCCTTTTTGTGCTGGGTATCATGGGCATGTATGAAATGCCTAAAGATGAGTTCCCCCAGGTTACCATTCGTCAGGGGGTGGTGGCTGCTATATACCCAGGCGCAACCAGCGAGGAAGTAGAGCAGCAAGTAGCGCGTCCGCTGGAACGTTATCTGTTTACATTTGGTGAAGTAAACCGCGTAAAAACTACTACTACATCCCAAAATGGACTTTGTATTGTAATGGTGAAGTTGAATGACGATGTAAACAATAAGGACGAGGTATGGAGTAAGATAAAGCACGGCCTGAGTACCTTTAAGCTAACCTTGCCACAAGGTGTTTTTGGTGTTATCGTGAATGATGACTTTGGAAACACATCGGCATTGCTCATCGCCATTGAGAGCGAGCAGCGCAGCTACCGTGAATTAAAGGAATACAGTGATGAACTGAGTGACCGTCTGCGCCGTATTCCATCGGTTGCTAACGTTAAACTGTTTGGAGAACAGAAGGAACAGATATCTTTATACGTTGACCGTCAGCGACTGCAAGCATACGGAATAGGTCAGCAGTTGCTCTTCAGTCGTTTACAAGCCCAAGGCTTTATCACAACCAGTGGTAGTATTAGCGATGATGACCAGCAGATTCCCATACATGTAGAACCTATAGAAAATTCGGTGGAGGAAATAGCCAATCAAATTATCTTCTCAGATCCTGTTACTGGTAAGGTCGCTAGAGTGAGGGATGTGGCCAAAGTTGTAAGAGAATATGATACAGAATCCAGTTATATCAACCAAAACGGACATCCTTGTGTCTTACTCTCCATGGAGATGACTCCAGGTCATAATGTGATTCAATATGGACGTGAAGTTGATAAGGTTCTTAATACCTATCGTGAAAACGAATTGCCATCTGACGTGATAATCACCCGTATAGCCGACAAACCTAAAGTGGTGGCTGTTAGTGTACACGATTTCCTCAGAGACTTGCTTATTGCTATGGTTATCATTATCCTGGTGATGATGGTATTATTTCCTCTTAGATCGGCTATTGTGGCTTCCGCAACAATTCCTATCAGCACATTTGTCAGTGTCTCTATTATGTATATGGTGGGCATAGAACTGAACATTATAACACTGGCTGCTCTTATTGTAGTGTTAGGAATGATTGTGGATAACTCTATCGTTGTTATTGACGGTTATCTGGAATATTTGGGCAAGGGCTATGAACCTAAGGTTGCGGCTATTGCATCTGCACGTCAGTATTTTATGCCCATGATGTTGGCAACAATCTGTATTTGCGCTATCTTCTTTCCCTTCCTTATAACGCTGAAGGGTATGTTCTTGGATGCATTGTACTATTTCCCTATGACCATTACCATTAACTTAATGGTTTCCCTTTTATTGGCAATTACGGTTATACCTTTCCTTGAAGTACGTATCATTAAGCCAGGAAAGGTGAGTACTATGGGTAATGTTATCACTAACTTTGTTCAGAAAACATACAATCTCGTGCTTGACTTTACTTTCCGCTTCCCTTGGATTACAATAGGTGGTGGTATCGCCGTGATTGCCTTGTCTCTGCTCATTGTTCCTACGCTTAAAATCAGACTTTTCCCATATGCCGACCGCGATCAGTTCGCAGTAGAGATTTATTTACCCGAAGGGAAGGGAATGGCGGAGACCCGAAGTGTGGCAGATTCTGTACGACATGTATTGGCCGATGATGAACGTGTTACGAACATTACAAGTTTTGTTGGTTGTTCTTCGCCACGTTTTATGGATGTTTATGCTCCTCAGTTGGCTAGTAAGAATTATGCACAGCTTATTGTTAATACCAAGTCAAATAAGGCTACCCTTGACCTCTTGACTCAGTATCAGCCACAGTTGGGAGAAGCATTCCCCAATGCATATGTTAAGTTCAAACGACTTGATTATATGGAGGTTCCTGAACTGGAATACCGTTTTTATGGGCAGAATTTAGACTCGCTGCATATTGTTGCAGAAAGACTTGTAAAGCGTATGCGCGAGATTCCGGAA
This sequence comes from Bacteroidaceae bacterium, assembly GCA_024683455.1. GTDB lineage: Bacteria > Bacteroidota > Bacteroidia > Bacteroidales > Bacteroidaceae > Physcousia. The sequence goes on along the minus strand of JAIKYE010000013.1, from coordinate 18,621 downwards.
TTGGAGTGGGTACATACTGATTACATGCAGCCATATCCAATAATTAGTGTGCTACTTAACCCTGTAACTTCAGCACAACTTGGTGTCAGCAGAGCTACGGCGGAATTAGCCTTGAGTGCAACCTCCAGCGATTTACGTGTGGGACAACTATGGGAAGGTAATTATGAAGTACCTATTGTAGTAAAAGATGATGCCGATATGACATTCTCTGATATCGAGAACCTAGGTATAGCTACACCAGTAACAATGACAGCCACAGCATTTGGGCAAAAGAACACAACCGTACCATTACGACAGATTGCAGATGTTAAGCCCAAATGGACGGAAAGTCGCATCGTACATCGTGGTGGTGAGCGCTGCATTACTGTTACTGCGCACTTTGTCCAGGGTGTTTATACAATGCCTATTGAAAAGAAGATTGCTCGAATAATGAAGGAGGAGATTAAGTTGCCGCAAGGAGTTCGGAGTGAAGTGGGCGGTGAACTAGAGTATGCTGATGAGGCTATGCCGCAAATATACGGTGGTACAATAATTGCTATGATTATTGTGTTCTTCTTCCTTCTTTTCAACTTTAAGAAATATGGTATCACAATGATTTGCATGGTTGCGCTGACATTGTTGATTCCTGGCGCTCTTGTCGGACTTGGTCTGATGAATCGTGCATTGGGTCTTACTTCTATCTTTGGTCTGATCACGCTTATGGGTATGATAATGCGTAATGAAATTCTTATCTTTGAACATGCTATAGATCTAATAAAGAAGCATGTAGACGAGCATGGTGACTGGACAGTGAATCGTACTGCATATAACGAAGCAGTTAAGCGAGCCGCTTACGATGCTGGTAAGCGTCGTATGGTTCCCATCTTCCTTACAACTGCCACCACAGCTGTGGGTGTGTTGCCTATGATTATTGCCAAGTCGAGTTTCTGGATGCCCGTTGGTGTTACCATCTTTGCTGGAGGTATTGGTTCTCTCATTATGGTGGTGACTTTGCTGCCAGTAATATATTGGAAAGTTAGCCGGAAATAAAAGTAATAAAAAGTGAATAAGTGAAAAGCGAAAATAAAGTGATGAAAAAGACATTTGCATTCATAGTTTGTTCTGCCTGCTGTGGCATCATCACGGCGCAGTCCAAATATACATTGGAGCAGATTCTTGACTCTGCTCGTCATAATAACATTGCTATTCGTTCTGCAAAATTGAATGTGGCGGCGGCTCAGCAGCAACGAAAAGAAGCTTTTACAAAGTATTTTCCTAATATCAGTGCTTCTGGCGTTTGGTTCAATGCCACTAAGGATATGGCCAAAATGACAGTTAATCCAAGTGAGATGTTGTCTTCTCAGGCGATTGAGAATTTGGCAGAGATACTTCCTGCTTCTGCCCTTAGTGTTCTGGCTTCTCCAACCAGTATTACCATGCTGAAGAAAGGTATAATGGGATCGGTTTCCGCGGTGCAACCCGTCTTTGCTGGAGGACAAATTGTTAATGGAAATCGTTTGGCTAAAGTTGGAGAGGATGTTAGTAAACTGCAATTAGAACTTTCAGAAAACGAAGTTGAGAAAACTGCCGAACAATATTTTTGGCAATTGGCTTCTGTGCAAGAAAAATTAAAGACTATTCAAGCCTCTGAACAACTGTTGGGCGACATTCATAAGGATATTGATGTTGCTGTACGTGCTGGTGTTGCTATGCCAAACGACTTGTTGCAAGTTCAGTTGCGTGAAAACGAAGTGGCCAGCCAAAAGCTAAAGGCTGAGAACGCTCTTTCTCTTGCGCGCATGCTGCTTTCTCAGTATTCTGGTCTCCGTGACACTACTTTTGTTATTGATTATTCTTCTGAGAATATTGATAACATTCAATGTTCAAAGTTCAGTGTTCAGGGTCTTCCAGAATATCAGCTTTTGAGCAAACAGGTAGAGGCTGCAAGTCTGCAACGAAAACTGGCCGTAGGTCAGAACTTACCTACTGTTGGTGTCGGTGTCGGGTACAACTACCATAGTTTATTGGATAATGACCGCTCCTTTGGTATGATTTTTGCTACAGTAAAGATTCCCATTTCCGATTGGTGGGGCGGCTCGCATGCTATCAAGCGCAAGAAGATTGAACTTCAGAAGGCCCAGGAGCAACAAGAGGATAACTCTCAACTCCTTCAGATTCGTATGCAGAATGCATGGAATTGTGTTCAAGAATCTTATCAACAACTTTCTCTTGCAGAACGTAGTATAGAACAAGCAGAGGAGAATCTGCGTTTGAATCGTAATTACTATAACGCAGGAACTGCCAAAATGTCTGACTTGCTACAGGCTCAGCTTTTGTATCAACAGGCACAGTACAGACGAATAGATGCGTTTGCAAATTATCAGAATAAACTTTTAGAGTACAAGCATTCTGTAGGACAATAAAAAGAAAAGCTTGCTTCCATTTACGGAAGCAAGCTTTTTTGTTATGTTTACGAAATCTTAGTCATTCAAGTAGTAAACGACGGTTGTTACTACGCGGATGTTCTTGAGCCAGGGAGTGTTCTGGTCGCGGTCGTTGATGCTGAACTGCCCCTGATCTGCCGTCTTTATCTTACCCAATTCACTTTCTGAGTCTGTTGCAAACTGCTCTGCAGTCTTGCGAGCGTTTTTTGTAGCCTCGGCAATCATTTCTGGCTTGATCTCATTTAGGCCTGTAAATTCGTAGGTGACGGATGATGTTTCGTCATACTCATTACCAACAATGGTTACACCCTGACGCATTAGCTTAGCCTGATTGCTTACAATCTTACGGACTAAATCGACATTTTTGCTCACCACGGTTACTACGCAGTTGGCTTTGTAGCGGTAGCGTACTTGTTCACTGCTGTAGCTCATGTTGGCCTGCTGGTCAACCATTGCTGGGGGGGCGATAGATATTTCTTCGTCGGTCAGTCCATATCCCTTTAGGAATTTAACAATTGTTTGCGTGTTGTTTTCTATACGGTCATAAAGTTCTGCTGGGTCGTTTCCCAGTTCTTTGAATTTTAGTGGCCAAGTGACCTTGTCGGCCTTTACCTCTTTTTCGCAAAGTCCTTTAGCAGTAACTGTTCTATCCATCTCTTTGAACTTTACAATACCACTCTTGATGGCTCCTCCTGCCAAAAAGAGTCCAATAGATAAGATTAGAGCTTCACAAATGTACTTGAATTGAACGTTCTTCATAATTTCTCTTGATATAAAGGGTTAATACGTTTTATGATTCATTTTGTTATACTCATCAAATAAGCGAAGACATTCTTCGCGGTCTGTCTCAGTGAGAAAATCGCCTAATTTTTCTCTACCGCCAAAGATGGTATTGAACTTATCATCACGGAATCCTATTTTGCCATTGTCGGCAATGGTGCATCCGTAGTAAACCTTCTTGATGTTGGCCCACAAAATGGCACATAGACACATATGGCAAGGCTCTCCAGTGGTATAGAGTATGCAGTCGCTCAAATCATGTGTTCCCAGTACTTCTCCTGCTTTGCGGATAGCTGTCACCTCGCCATGGGCGGTGGCATCATGATTTGCCAGCACCATATTGTGCCCTTTGGCAATGACCTTTCCATCCTTGACGATGACGGTTCCGAACGGACCTCCATGACCTTTGTGGATGCCTTCGCGGGCTTCCTCTATAGCCATCTTCATGTAATCTTTGTCTGTATTCATTGCTTTTCGATATTAAACTTTCCTTCTGTACTACGAACTTATAATACAAAGGTAAGTATTATTTTTGTATTATGATTCTGTTTTTTGATTTTTTTAGATAGAATATTGTATTTTTAACGCCTGTTGAATTATGCGCAAAATATTAAACTTCAGATTTACAACGAATTACGCTCAAATTCAGATATAACAAAAAAGAGCGTTGCATCGTTGTTGATGTTACGCTCTTTTTTCTCCTAATTCAGTGGTTGTGATTCGGATGGGGCTCGAACCCATGACCCGCAGCTTAGAAGGCTGCTGCTCTAATCCAACTGAGCTACCGAACCAGCCTTGTTTTTGTTTTGCGGGTGCAAAGTTATAGATTTTAATTCATAATTCATAATTCACAATGCATAATTTTCTTCTTATGCGTTATTTTTTTGTCTTTAATTACGAATTATGCATTTTGAATTATGGATTCGTCTAAATCTTTTTAGCTTTAAAGTTTGTTATTTGGCTATTGAAGTTGCCTGTGATGCTAGATAGATGTCGAGCTTCGTCTTGGAGGGAATTTAGGTTATCTTCCACACAGGAGTTTAAAGTCGCAATTAGTACAATTCTTTGCTTCGGGCGTTTGCGTGAAGTTATAATCGGGAGAGAATATTTGTTTTACTACCTGAGTAAGACCCTCATAGAATTCATCTGCCAAAGATGTAAAATCTTCTATTACCTCCTTGTTTATTGTAAGTGTAGGGGTATAATCCTCTGTGTAAGCCTTTCCTGGATAGAAAAGGGCAGGCACGAGAAGACGTTCTGGTTTGTCATTTTGCAGTACAGCATACGCGTATAGGAAAGCTTGCAGGAAATACCCTTCGTGCTTGCCTGCAGTATTGGTGACCTCGTCCATGCTCTTTATACTGGGTATGTGATAGCCAGTTTTATAGTCAACAACCCTTATGTGTCCGTCTTGCTCATCCAATCGGTCTATACGTCCTCCAGTCATTACATTTAATTGAACATCGCATATTGAGCATTGAACATTAAACATTCGATCGGTTTCCGTAGCAATGATGCGGAAGGGTGCGTGGCGTAGATCGTAACGTAGTAAATTGGTGAGGTACTGCATGAGTACACGACGTATGATGATGAGTTCGCCTGTATATTGATTACCTGGACGGGTGCCTCGGCAGACCATTTTCCATGCTTCTTCGGTTCTGTTCCATCGATCCGTGGGATGGAAATAAATGGTGTCAAATACAATATCTAGCAGAGGACCGACTAGTCCATCCATATCAGCAAGCAATTCTGATAATGTGCTGCGTTGAATGATATTGTTTTCCGTACGTTGTATGATACACTTGTAAATTAAATCTGCCGCATCGTGAAAAATATCACCAATAAGTGGCGCATTGAGTCCTTCCTGTGGGTCTACATCGGCTCTTAGGCCTGAGACGTGTGTAAGGAAGAACTTCAACGGACACGTCATATACGTATTAATGGCCGATGGACTAAGAGGAATAGCATTTTTCCCACTGGTATTAATATCGTATTTTTGCAACATTCGCTTAATAATATCGGAAGTCTTATGTACGGAAAGATCCTGTATATCCTGCAAACTGGTCTCACTTCGTAGCCAAAGCGTGCGTATGGGAATGTTTGTCTCTGCCAGCATTTGACGCAAGAAACGCGACATTTCATGCTTGCTATTCCCCACGCAATTCTCATTGTAAACACAGGTCAGATGCTCTGTACGTTGGATAAGTCTGTAGAAATAGTATGAGAATACGGCAATCCTATGGCGTGGAGTTGTCAGTCCGAATGCTTCGCGGATATTAGCCGGAATCATGGAGTTGCTTTGTGTGTTACGTGGTAGCATACCTTCTTCTACTGATAGCATAAGCATGTGTGAGAAGTCCAGACAACGTGTCTCCAAAACGCCCATCACCTGTAATCCGTGAGCTGGTTCACCGTGAAATGGAATACTGGTACTGCATAGGAGTGTACGAAGTAAGCGTCGTAATGTGATGTGCTGAATGACAAGTGGATTTTCCTCTTTGTTGATTAGTTGTAGAAACTTATTCAGGATTCTGTGCGTCTGGAAAATAGCCTCAATGTATAGTTGCTCATAGACGTCCGGCTCTTTTATTTTTGAGAAATGTAAGCCTACCAACTCTACCATATCTATAAGATAGGTTAGGAGTTGAACATTGTCTGTTGCCTTATAAATAAGCCATTGCCGTTCATCCACGAAAGGTGCATATACATGATGCTGAACGACCTGTACAAAGGGATGGCGGAAACGTTGCTGTGTGAGGTCGAATCCATCTGTCTGTAATGCAATTAATGCCATTACGAAGCTATAGATAGGTGCATCGGTAAGTGGGAATCCCATAGTGACATTCACCTTACCTGTTTGCTTGGGCAATGCGTGTAGGACGGGCTGTAGAAGACTCTCATTACACATTACAACGGCATTACGGTTGCTGATGGGGTCGTGTGACATTGTCAACCATTGATGGGTGTAACGTGCAGCTGCATTATCTGTATTGCAAGAGATAAATGTGGCATCTTGCAACAGACGCAGGTTGTTGAAGTGTTCTTTGCTCAAGGCGCAGGGGAAGTCCTTAAGATTCTGACGCATAAAGATGCCAGCCTCGTGCTCGAGGTTTTCTACATAATATGTGTCGTAATCCCAATAAAAGATTGCTTTCCCTTGCTTCTGAATAGCCGACATCAGATCATGCTCTACATCGTTCAACACATTAAAGCCGGCAAATACTATGGCTTGCTTCTTTTCTAATAGCGAGGATAGAAGGCTATCATCTTTCTTCAGATTTTCAATTACACTGCGGAAGATTGCCCCCTCGTACATAGTGCCAGTCTGCATCTGTTCTTTCCGTAACTCAGTGTACATTTGGTTCATCTTAGACCAAACGTTCAGGAAACGTTCTTTGATTACAGAGTTATCCTCGGTTGAAAAGTTTTTAAAGAAATGTTGGAGGGTAGATTTTTGTTCGTCGGTTAGATAATCCAAACTCTCAAACTGCATCAACTCATATACGTTTGAGAAGATGGCGTTTGCATCTGCCATGTGCTTGTCCACATCATCAAAGTCGGAGAGAATGATTTCGCCCCATCCCCAGAATTTGTCCAACGAATATCCTTCCTGCATCTCTTCTTCAAGGAAATTCTTGCTGAAAATTTGATACAGTGATGTAATACTGTCTATGGGGTCTGCTTTTATGTATGGTGAAAGGCTATAAAAGAGGTCACTCATGGTAATGTAACGTGGTGTCCAGACTGGTTTTTCGCTAGCCAAGGCCAGTTCCTGGTTAAGGAAAAGACTTGCACGCTTCCCGGGGAACACCACCGTGACGTTGCTCATATTGGTGCCAAAGCGCTGCAGAAGGTCGTTGGCAACTAAACTTAGAAATGTCTTCATGCCTTTACCTCCTCTATTTTACCAGTATAAATATACCACAGATAGCCTTCTACTTGCTTCTCTGGGTACATTGTACTCATTAACTCTTTGTATGCTTGTACCTGCGTATGGTGCTCATACTCAGGTTTCCCGAATTTAAAGTCTATGACAGTTATAACGCTACCATTGATAATAACACGGTCGGGACGCAAGGTGTAAGGCTCGCCCGTTTCTTTATTGATGCTGGTGATGCTACACTCGTTGAATACCTGATTGCCTGCGCAGAACCATTGTTCTACCCTAGGATTCGTGAATCCTTTTTGCAGCCTTTTTATCACCACATCCATCAATATACGGTCTGTTATGATACCTTCTGCCATGCAGCGGTCAAGAACTCTCTGTATTTGGCCGCTATGTTCAATCTGACTAAGCACATAATGCATAATCTTACCCACCTCGAGATAAGTCTGTTGCCCTGTTTCTGTATGCTCTTCCGTTCCTATACTGCCGATGAACTTGCGTGATTGATTGCTCTGCATAAAGTCCAGTGTTGGCGCATTGGATGTCATTGTTACTTGTAGGGAATCTTCTTTCTCATGTGACCTTTTCATGCGGTTCTTGTGCTCTGTTTTCTCTGTTTTGCGTCTTGTGACAGGAGCCCCCAATTCATATGTAAGGATTCCCGTTTCGGGCGAGTTAAAGTTCAGACTGGAACGTATCAGGTCACCAGCTATGGAGATGCTTCCTGCCTTCTCGGCAGTCAGCCCCCACACGTACAAATTATTTTCAGCACGTGTGAAAGCAACATAAATCATGTTTAGCGCATCTACACGTCGCTGTAAGTGTTCCTCGTTGTAATCAGGGGCGAATGCCGACTGCTGCATGTTCTTTCCCGTATTGATGGGAAGCGAACCCAACGCATTGAAAGGCTCCTTCTCTGCCTGACACCAGATGGTGTCGTCATTACGGTCTTTCTCGATTGTCCAGTCCATATAAGGTAGTAGAATGGTATGGAACTGTAGTCCTTTACTTTTGTGGATGGTAAGAATACGTATGCCATCAACTTCGCCGGCAGGGATTGAATGGCTATGAATGTTCTCGTCCCATGCTCTCAGGAAAGTATGGATGTCCGACGGATTGCTCCGTAAATGATTTTGCAACTCGTCCATAAAGGTAAAGATGTATGTGTCTTGACCAGCAATCTTGTCTAATTGGAATATCTGGTAGAGTCGTTCACATAGCAGATATAGCGGCAGTTGGGCCAGTTCCTGTTTATGTTGGGTGAATGTTTCCGGCAATAAGTCTTCAGGTTTGCCTGTTGCTATCTTTAGCATTGGCAACGGTTCTTTTAGCACATCATTGTGATAGTGCATCATTAAGTAGCGTTCAGGGATTGGGTTAAGATGCTTGTTATCGTTCAGTACGAAAAGGGCCGCTACCAACATCTGAACAGCTAAGCTGGATTCCAAAAGAAAAGCTTCATCGCTGACCAGTTTAATGTCTGGCGCTAACAGGTGAAACCAATTCAGCAGACTTTCAGCATTACTTTTCTTGCGGACAAGGATGGCAAAGTCCTGTGTGGAGAGTCCTCCCTGTATCAGGGTGCGGATGTGGGTTATCATATCCGTTATCATGCGCTCCTCATAATTCTCAGGTGTAGAGTTTCCGCTTTTTGTGTAAAGTGTTATCAAAGTATAACCTTCATTTTGTGTTTGGAAGGTTAGCTGCTCTACATCGCTATAGATGTCCTGCAGCTGGAAACGAGCTTCCGGTTCTATATCATCCAATGCTTTGGCGGCTCTAGGGAAGAAGGCGTTGTTGAAATCGATGATATTTTTCTTGCTGCGGAAATTGTAGCGTAATTCTTTGGCTTCTGGTGCGAGGTTGGCCAGTTCCTGCTGTACATTCTTCAGGATAGCCCAGTCGCCGTTACGCCAACGGTAGATACTCTGTTTGATGTCGCCCACCAAGAGGTCGTTGCCGCCTGTAGATTGATTCTCTATCAGCAGTACTTTAAAATTGTTCCATTGTAAACGGCTTGTGTCTTGGAACTCGTCAATCATCACATTGTGGAATTGTGTGCCAATTTTTTCAAAAACGAAAGGCGCATCTGTTTTCTCCACAAGCTTACTTAGCAGAGTGGGGGTCTTGCTCAGATTAAACTGGTTGTTTTCCGCATTGATAACGTTTACTTCCTGTTCTATGACATTCAGTAATCGTAGCGGATTCAGATAGCGTAATGACAGTTTAGCGGTATTAATCGCTATGCTGTTACTCTCATAAAGGCGGAGCAGCTCGGTAAGTTTTAACTGTATCTCTTTGGCTTCTCTTACCAAAACGGGATCGCTCTTGTCCTTAGCTTTTAGCATCACTTCATAATCGTCAATAGCCTTATAGATGGTGTTCGAAGGCGTATCTGTTTTCTCGCTTCTTACCAGATTTAGAAAACTTAGATAGACTCTTCCGTTGCTGATGCGTTCAAAGTTAAGTGTTTCCTTGTTAATGAAAGCCTCTAGGTTGTCTGCACCCTCAGCGAGTTGTTTCTTACAGCTGTTGACAATGGTATGCATTTCCTTTTTAAAGGCATTCATCTCGCCGGAATCGGATATTTTCTTTCGTTCCTCCTCGGAGCGGTTCTGGAATGCCTCCTCGAAGATACAGCGGGCAAACTGCTTTATCATGCCGGAAATATTCCATCTTTCGCCGGCTTGTAGCTGTTCCTCTACGTAATCCATTATCCATCCCTGAACATCCTTGCGGTTCTGCATGTTTTCAATCACCCGATCTACGGAGCGCGAAACCACCTCGTCATTGTTCAACTCTACCTGTAGGTTGGCCGTCAGCCCCAGTTCGTGTGCCAAATTGTGCAGTACGCTTTGGAAGAAGGAGTCTATGGTTTCAACGCGGAAATGGGTGTAGTCGTGCAGGATGGCACTGAGTGCCTCACCGGCCCGCTGGCGTATCATCTCTTCGCCCATCTCCTCGCCAATCTCCTGTAACCGCTTCTGAATGACCTTCAGATAACCGTCACATTCAGGAATGTTGTGCGAAAGACCATACAGCGTTTCCAGGATACGTTCCTTCATCTCGGCTGTTGCCTTGTTGGTAAAGGTCACTGCCAACGTGTGCTCAAATTCCTTTCTTCCTTTGCGCAGCAAGAGCAAGATATATTCGACAGTCAGTGTGAACGTCTTTCCTGCTCCGGCAGAAGCCTTATATATAGATAATGTATTGTTCACCGCGAGAAATGAGATAGATTTGTGCAAAGATAATGTTTTTATTTGTAACTTTGCAGCGCTAAACAAAAAAATAACATATAAATGTCAGCTTATATTGTAGAAGATACAAAGAAAATAACAACTCAGAAAATAATTCAAATGAAGAGGGATGGCAAGAAGATTGCCATGCTAACTACTTATGATTATACGACGGCACAGATTGTTGACCGCGCAGGTATGGATATCATCCTGGTGGGCGACAGTGCCAGCAATGTGATGGCAGGTAATCTGACCACGCTGCCCATCACCATAGATCAGATGATTTATCATGCACGTAGTGTTGCACGTGGTGTGAAGAGGGCTATGGTAATTTGTGATATGCCTTTCGGTACTTATCAGGTGAGTCGTGAAGAGGGTATCCGCAATGCCGTGCGCATGATGGCCGAGTCTGGTGTGGACGGTCTGAAGCTGGAAGGAGGAGAAGAGATTATAGATACCGTGAAGGGTATCATCAATGCTGGCATTCCTGTTGTCGGTCATTTAGGACTGACCCCTCAAAGCGTATATAAATTCGGCGGATTCGGTGTTAGAGCAAAGGAAGAGGCAGAAGCGGATAAGCTGATGAAAGACGCCAAGTTACTTGAAGAGGCAGGATGCTTCGCAATTGTATTAGAGAAGATTCCTGCCACCCTTTGTCAGAAGGTCTGCCAGAGTATATCTATCCCCGTTATCGGCATAGGTGCTGGAAGTGCCGACGGACAGGTGCTGGTGATTCAAGACATGTTAGGTATGAACGAAGGCTTCAAGCCTAAGTTCCTGCGCCAGTATGCCCAGTTAGGGGCCATTATGAACGATGCCATCGGTCAGTATATTTCCGACGTGAAAGATGGCAGCTTCCCCAATGAAACAGAAAGTTATTAATCAATATTCTAAACACAAAACAACATTATGAAAATCCCCTACAAAATTTATCTTGAGGAGAACGAGATTCCTACACAGTGGTATAATGTGCGTGCAGACATGAAGAACAAGCCTGCTCCGCTTCTTAACCCCGGAACCGGTAAGCCTCTTACGATAGAAGACCTTAATCCCATCTTCTGTGAGGACCTTAACAAGCAGGAGTTGGACAATGATACTCCCTATTTTGATATCCCCGAAGAGATACAGAGCTTCTACAAGATGTACCGTCCATCTCCCTTGGTACGCGCTTATTTCTTGGAGAAAGCATTGGGTACACCAGCTAAGATTTATTATAAGTTCGAGGGTAACAATACTTCTGGCAGTCACAAGTTGAATTCTGCCATAGCTCAAGCTTATTATGCTAAGAAACAGGGTCTGAAAGGTGTTACCACTGAGACAGGAGCAGGTCAGTGGGGAACTGCGCTGAGTATGGCATGTTCTTATTTCGGTCTTGATTGCCGTGTATATATGGTGAAATGCAGTTATGAGCAGAAGCCTTTCCGCCGTGAGGTTATGCGTACCTACGGTGCCAATGTTACTCCATCACCCAGTATGACCACCGAGGTAGGACGTAAGATTCTTGCCGACCATCCTGACACTACAGGTTCTCTTGGATGTGCTATCAGTGAGGCAGTAGAGGCTGCTGTTACCAGCGACGGTTATCGTTATGTCTTGGGTTCTGTGCTGAATCAGGTGCTGCTGCATCAGACAATTATCGGCTTGGAGGCCAAGAGAGCCATGGATAAATACGACATCAAGCCCGACATCATTGTAGGTTGTGCTGGCGGCGGTAGCAACTTGGGTGGTCTGATATCTCCTTTTGTAGGCGAGATGCTGCGTGGCGAAGCTGATTACAAGATTATTGCTGTAGAGCCAGCATCATGTCCCAGCTTTACACGTGGTAAGTTTGCATATGACTTCTGCGATACAGGTATGATTTGCCCCTTGGCTAAGATGTACACCCTGGGAAGCCAGTTTATTCCTTCTGCTAATCATGCCGGTGGTTTGCGTTATCACGGAATGAGCCCTATTCTGTCACAGTTGTATCACGATGGTTTGTTTGAAGCCCGTTCCGTAGAGCAGACAGAGGTTTTTGAGGCAGCTACACAGTTTGCTCGCGTCGAGGGTATTTTGCCCGCACCTGAGAGTAGCCATGCTATTCGTGTGGCTATCAATGAGGCTCTGAAGTGCAAGGAGACCGGTGAGGAGAAGACTATTCTGTTTGGTCTGACCGGTACTGGATACTTTGACCTGTTTGCCTACGAGAAGTTCAACAACGGAACGATGTCTGATATCATCCCCAGCGATGAAGTCATCAAATCATTCCTGGATAAGTTGCCCAAAGTATAAGTCGGATATAGCATTTTAATCCCTATAGTAAGAGCTTCTGACTGTTCAGAGGCTCTTATGTTTTTTATTACCGAAATACTCCCATTCGGAAAAATCCAAATAAAATTTGTTTATTCTCTCACTTATTCGTATCTTTGCACCCCAAATAAATAAGGTAATAATATATACAAAATATGGGCAAAAAGTTTGCAGAGCATAATAAATTGAATCTAAGTGATGTCAATAAGGAAGTTCTGGAGCAGTGGAAGGGCGAAGACCTTTTCCACAGAAGCATATCAGAACGCGAAGGCTGTCCTTCTTTTATCTTCTTTGAAGGACCTCCATCTGCTAACGGACATCCTGGCATTCATCATGTGATGGGACGTACCATCAAGGATACTTTCCTGCGTTACAAGACTATGCAGGGATTTCAGGTTAAGCGTAAGGCCGGTTGGGATACACACGGATTGCCTGTAGAGCTTAGCGTGGAAAAAAGTCTGGGTATTACCAAGGAAGATATTGGCAAGAAGATAAGCGTTGACGACTATAATAATGCTTGTCGCAAGAATGTAATGATGTACACCGATGAGTGGTCAGACCTCACCAGCAAGATGGGTTATTGGGTTGACCTGGAGCATCCGTATATCACTTACGACAACAAGTATATTGAGAGTCTTTGGTGGCTGCTGAAGCAATTATATAACAAGGACTTGCTTTACAAGGGATATACCATTCAGCCTTACAGCCCTGCAGCAGGTACTGGTCTTTCCAGCCACGAGCTGAACCAGCCTGGATGCTACCGAGATGTAAAGGATACCACCGTTACAGCCCAGTTCAAGGTTGTTCTTGATGGCACAGAAAACTCTCAACTCTCAACTCTCAACTCTCAACTGTATATTCTGGCATGGACCACAACACCATGGACATTGCCTTCAAATACTGCATTGTGCGTTGGCCCTAAGATTGACTATGTAGCCGTTAAGGGTAGCAATCCCTATAGCGGCGAAGAGGCTGTTTATATTCTGGCAGAGAGTAGGCTGAGTGCTTACTTCCAGGCAGAAGAAGGCAAGGAACTGGAGATCCTGTGGCGTGGCAAGGGTACAGACTTGGTGGGCCTGCATTATCAGCAGCTGATGCCTTGGGTGAAGCCTTGTGCCTTAGAGGGTGACAAGGTAGTAGAGAAGAGTGCCGAGGCATTCCGCGTAATCCCGGGTGACTATGTTACTACCGAGGATGGTACAGGTATTGTTCACATTGCACCCACCTTCGGTGCTGATGACGCCAAGGTGGCTAAGGATGCCGGCATACCTTCCTTATTTATTATAGACAAGGCTGGCGATACCCGTCCTATGGTTGATTTCCAGGGTAAATACTTCCTGAAGGAGGATATGAATCCCGATTTTGTATCTGCCTGTGTCAATGAGTCATATTGGAAACACAGCGGTGATTATGTAAAGAACGCTTACGACCCCAAATACAATATCGACGGAAAGTACGACGAGAAGGCTGCCAACAAGGATATGGACCTTAATGTCGTTCTTTGTCTGGAGATGAAGGAAGAGGGTACAGCCTTCAAGATAGAGAAGCACGTACACAACTATCCTCATTGCTGGCGTACAGATAAGCCCGTGCTATACTATCCCTTGGATTCTTGGTTTATCCGCTCTACCGCTTGCAAGGACCGCATGGTAGAACTGAACAAGACCATCAAGTGGAAGCCCGAGGCAACAGGTACTGGCCGATTTGGTAAGTGGCTGGAGAATCTGAACGACTGGAACCTTTCCCGTTCACGTTATTGGGGTACCCCTCTGCCCATCTGGCGTAACCGCGATACCAAGGAGGAAATCTGCATTGGTAGCGTAGAGGAGCTTTACAACGAGATAGAGAAAGCCGTTGCTGCAGGTGTTATGCCCAGCAATCCGTTCAAGGATAAAGGTTTTGTTCCTGGCGATATGAGTCAGGAGAACTACGATAAGATAGACCTGCACCGTCCTTACGTTGACGATATCAAGTTGGTAGGTAAGAACGGCGATGTGCTGACACGTGAACTGGACCTTATAGATGTTTGGTTCGACTCAGGTGCTATGCCATACGCTCAGGTTCACTATCCGTTCGAGAACAAGGAAGCCCTTGATAGCCGTGTATGCTATCCTGCCGACTTCATTGCCGAGGGTGTCGACCAGACTCGTGGATGGTTCTTTACTTTGCATGCTATTGCCACCATGGTGTTCGATAGCGTGGCATACAAGGCAGTTATCAGCAACGGACTTGTATTGGATAAGAATGGAATCAAGATGTCTAAGCGTCTGGGTAATGTCATCAATCCATTTGAGTGCATCGAGACGTACGGAACAGACCCTGTACGCTGGTATATGGTCACCAACTCCGCTCCTTGGGACAATCTGAGCTTCGACCCCGACGGTGTCAAGGAGGTTAGCGGCAGTTTCTTCGTGAAGTTGCATCAGACCTACAGCCTCTTGGCTATGTATGCCAATGTGGATGGCTGGGACAACTCACAGCCTCAGGTTCCATACGCAGAGCGTGCCTTGTTCGACCGCTGGATTATCAGCCAGCTGAATACATTAATAAAAGAGGTAACAGAGGCGCTGGACGACTACGAGCCAACACGTGCAGGCCGTGCCATTCAGACGTTTGTTATCGACAATCTGAGCAACTGGTATGTACGCCTTGCCAAGAAGCGTCTGTGGGGCGAAGGCCTGCAGCAGGATAAGTTGGCATGCTATCAGACCCTCTATGAGTGTCTGCTTACTGTAAGCAAGCTGATAGCTCCTGTTTCTCCATTCTTTGCGGACCGTCTGTACAGAGACCTTACCTTTGGTCAGGCTAAGACAAGCGTACATCTGGACAGCTATCCCGTGGCCAACGAGAGCGTAATAGACAAGTCCCTCGAGCAGAATATGGACATCGTACAGAAGATCTGTTCTATGGCCCTGTCTCTGCGTAAGAAGGAGAAGATAGGTGTGCGCCAGCCCCTGCAGCGTATTGCCATTCCCGTTACCGACAGCAGCATAAAGGATGGTATCATCTTCCTCAAGCAGATTATTCTGGAAGAGCTCAATATCAAGGAGATAGAGTTCGTTGAGGGTCAGATGGTAGAGAAGAGCGTGAAGCCCAACTTCCGCGTTATGGGTAAGAAGTTTGGCAAGCAGATGAAGGCTGCAGCCGCCGTGGTTACCGCCCTGAGTCAGGAGCAGGTAGCTCAGCTGGAGAACGGTGCCATCACCATCAATGTAGAGGGTACGGATTATGAGCTGACACGCGAGGATGTAGAGATTTCCGCACAGGATATGCCCGGATGGAGCGTCACCAGCGAGGGTGTGCTCACCGTAGCCTTGGATATCACCATTACACCCGAGTTGCGCCTCGAAGGTGTAGCCCGCGAACTGGTTCGCAGCATTCAGCAGATGCGTAAAGATACAGGCCTTGAGATTACGGACCGCATCGTTGTTACCGTTCCTACGAACGAGGACAATGAGGCATGCGTAAAGACCTTTGGTGAGTACATCACCACACAGGTCTTGGCAGACAGTATCTCATTAGGTGAGGAACTAACAATACAAAAAAAATAAAACTAATCATGGAAGAAGAAAAGAAACGTTATTCTGACGAGGAACTGGAAGAGTTCCGCCAGATTATCTTGGACAAGCTGGCTGTAAACCGCAGAGACTATGAGGCCTACATGGACCAGCTCACCCGCCGAAATGATAACGGTGCCGATGATACTGCACCTACCTATCATCAGCTCGAGGAGGGTTCTGAGGCTTTGTCCAAGGAGACGCTTATGAATATGGCTGTCCGTACCCAG
This sequence comes from Bacteroidaceae bacterium, assembly GCA_024683455.1. Classification (GTDB taxonomy): domain Bacteria; phylum Bacteroidota; class Bacteroidia; order Bacteroidales; family Bacteroidaceae; genus Physcousia. The sequence goes on along the minus strand of JAIKYE010000013.1, from coordinate 2,220 downwards.
AAGTTCATCAAGGGACTTGAGCAGGCTTTGGTACGTATAGATAACAAGACCTATGGTATCTGCCGCGAGACTGGCAAGCTGATACCCAAGGAGCGTCTTCGCTTGGTTCCTCATGCTACTCTCAGCGTAGAGGCAAAGAACGCTCGCGACAAACGTAAGTAAGTAGTATTCTTATGACCCGCAGACAAAAGCAAGCGCTCCTTAGCGTCATGCTCTCTGTGCTTATACTCTGTGCCGACCAGCTGATAAAGATAGCTGTGAAGACGGGTATGTACATGCACCAGAGCATACACATTACGGACTGGTTCCAGATTGTCTTTACCGAGAATCGTGGAATGGCCTTCGGTATGGAATTGTTTGACAAGCTTTTCCTTACCTCGTTCCGTATTATAGCCGTATCGTACCTTATATATTACATAGCGAAGCAGATACGTAAGGGGATAGGCTGGGGCAGTCTTGTCTGTCTGATACTTATTATGGCTGGAGCAGCTGGCAATATCTTCGACTGTGTCTTCTACGGCATGATATTCAATAATCCGCCAGCTCCCATGGTTGCCGAGTTTGTAGATTGGGGTTCGGGCTACGAGGCTTTGTTTCACGGCAGGGTAGTGGACATGTTCTATTTCCCCCTTGTAGAGTGGAACTGGCCCACGTGGATTCCCGTGTTCGGCGGCAACCATTTTATATTCTTCAGCCCTATCTTTAATTTTGCCGACGCATGCATATCGTGCGGCGTCATAGCATTGCTCCTCTTCTATAATAAAAGGCTTTTTAGAGATGAGGAGTAATGCTTTTCCTCTTTTAGGTCTGGCATTGGCCTGTTTTCTCTTGTTGGGATGTAAACCCGAGCGGCCAAAGGGAATCTTGTCCGAGGGCAAGATGGAGAAGGTGCTGGTGGATTACCATCTGGCACAGGGCATGGCAGAGGCAGCCGATGGCGGTGACATCGAGGCAGCCCGCTACAAGTATATCCAGGCTGTTTTCCAGAAGCACAACATCACGGAGGCTCAGTTCGACTCCTCGCTGGTGTATTATTTCGAGAATTCCGAGAAGTTCTTCGAGATTTACAAGAATGTAAGCCTCAAGGTAAGGGCACAGGCCGAGAAGTTCGGTGTGGATGCACGTGCTACACAGAATCAGTACGCTCACCTCACAGATCAGGGCGATACGGCCAATATCTGGACGGACCATACCAATGCCTGCATTATGCCCAACAAGGTTCACAACCTCTACCAGTTCACCATGGCTGCCGACAGCACGTTCCAAGAGGGTGATGCCTTCATCTGGCACTTCCATACGCAGTACATCACTCAGGGATATGGCGGAGAGGCATACGCTGTCTTCAGCCTTCAGTACGAGAACGACTCCATCGTCAGCGTTACGCAGTACGTGAGGGACAACAACAATTTCGACCTCTCATTCACTCCCAAGGCTCCTCTCGATACCGTTCCCGTGCGTATGCTCAGGGGCTTTGTCTTCATGCCTACGTCGAAGCCCGACCAGAAGGAACAGGTGGTGCTCCTGCTGCAGGACCTCTCCATGATACGTATGCATCCCGAGAAGAAGGATACCGTGGTGGTGGATTCTACCCAGACGGATACGCTGCAGGTAGATACGCCGCAGGCTTCTCCCGAGAGGCGTCTCTCCCCCATGGAGCTCCGCGACAAGCAGCCGCATGAGAAGAAGATAAATGTCAGCAAGGACAAACCCGTTCGCAATAATTCCAGACGAAACCAAGGTAACAGAAGGCTTCGTCGCCGCTACCAACTGTGATAAAACGTGGCTACCATAGGCTTATAACTGCTGAGGGAAAGGTAGTGGAAGGCCCCTTGGTGGTGGAGCTGTCCGAGGACGGCTCACTCCTTTCGTATCATCCGCTTCGGGGCGAGGAAGCTTACACGGAGTGGGTAGGTGGAGAGTTTAAAAGCCTCACCCCTAACCCCTCTCCGAAAGGCGAGGGGAACTTATCCCCCGATAAGAATGTAGAAATATAAAAAATGTAATATAGATAGAAATTAACAACATGAAAAGATTATTAATCATCGCTCTGGCACTGGCCTGTATGGCAGGAAACGGTGCTGAGGCAAGAAAGAAAAAGACCAGCGGAAATCCCATAGCAGAGGGTTGGTATGCCGACCCCGAGGGAGCTGTTCTCGGTGGCAAGTACTGGATTTTCCCCACTTATAGCGCGCCTTACGAGCAGCAGTTGCATTTCGATGC
>JAIKYE010000012.1 GCA_024683455.1 Bacteroidaceae bacterium | reverse complement strand
ATGGCAATTACCTTAGCATACAACTTCATACTAATCTTGGTTGCTTTTCCCTATCCTCCCTAATGAGTGGAGCTGGAGGGGATTGAACCCTCGTCCAAACAGGGACGTCCTGTGCTTTCTACACGCTTATCCCAGCCTTCGATTTTCGAGTGCAGACAAGACCTGGGCCACCAATCTGCACCTTATCCTCTAAATCTCACCCACAACGCGAGGCAGTTATGAGCTATCTCCGATTTAGCTGTGCCACTTTGCCTGGATGCTTCGGAGCAACAGCTCCAGAGTGACATCTCGTCTCAGCACCTGGTGCCGAGATAAAGCCTGTAATCTACTGTGCTTCGATTAGGCAGCGAGAGCGTAGTTGTTTTCGCCAGATAATCTTTGGCAATCATTGATTAAAGAGAGCGGCTGCCAACTCTCTGCGTGCTTACACAACACCTCATCCTGCTGTCAAATCCAATCAGCCCCGGTGCGCTTGCGCTTATTAGACTGCAAAAGTAGGTAAAAATATTTCGTTTTTTGTTGGGATTGAGAAAAAAAATCTGTTATTTTGCAATAATTTAACGTAATGTGCAGTTTTTAAATTGAAATATAATAAAGTTATAGGTTATGACATTTAAATACGGAGCGCTCTCCAAGATTTTCTTTGTTGTTATATTGATGGCTGTTTCTGCAAACAGTTTTGCTCAGTCAATGACGGACAGTCAGGTTATTCAGTTTGTGCAACAGGAGCAGCAAAAAGGATCAGACCAGAAGACGATTGTTACAAAGCTTTTCCAAAAGGGAGTAACGGCAGAGCAACTAAGAAGGATTCGAAAGAAATATGAAGCCCAGAAGATACAGATGGGTGCGGTGGACTTGCAAGAGCAGGATGTTAATCCCAACAACACAGAGGGTAGAATGCGTTCCAACAAAGAAAAGGCTCTAGAGAAACTGAATCAAAAGAACGGCTATATGATTCGTTCTCAGCGCGAGGAACTGGATGAGAAACATAAATCCAGAATCGACCGACAGAATGACCTTAACGATGAGATTGGTTTCATGGATATTGATTCTCTGGTATATTATCAGAACTATTTCCGTGATGAAAATCAGGTTTTCGGCAGGAATATCTTTAATAATAAATTCCTTACATTTGAGCCTAACCAAAATATGGCAACACCTGCCAACTATTGTTTGGGTGCGGGGGATAAAGTGGTTATTGATGTATGGGGTGCCAGTCAGCAAACTTTTGAAGGAACTATATCACCAGACGGCGTAATTGTTATAGATGGCGTTGGACCTATAAAATTGGCGGGACTGAGTGTAAAACAGGCAACTCAGACTGTAAAAAGCCGTCTGGGGCAATATTACTCGGATTGCAGTTTCAGTCTCTCTGTTGGCGATACCCGCAGTATTCAGGTTCAGGTGGTAGGTGACGTTGTAATGCCTGGAACCTATACCCTTAGTAGTTTGAGTAGTGCCTTTAATGCTTTGTATGCAGCAGGAGGTATCAATGAGATTGGTACCTTGCGTGACATAAAGGTTTACCGGGGAGGTCGCCAGGTGGCTACCATCGATGTATATGATTACCTCTTGAACGGAAATCAGAAGGGTGATATTCGCTTGCAGGATAATGATATTATTCAGGTTGGACCTTATGAGTGTTTGGTAAATGTCAGAGGTAAGGTAAAACGTCCGATGTTCTATGAGATGAAGCGTTCTGAGAGTGTGAAGCAGTTACTCAGTTATGCCGGAGGCTTTTCTGGTGATGCTTATACCAAGAATGTCAGGTTGAGCCGTAAATTGGGACAGGAATACAGCATGCATACCATTGATGAGTTTCAGATGGGAAACTTCAATGTGATGGATGGCGATTCATTGTACGTGGATAGTGTGATGGCCCGTTACAGCAATATGGTAGAGATCAGAGGTGCTGTCAAGCATGCCGGTCAGTTCCAATTGGGCGGCGAAATTCAGACTGTACGTGGCTTGTTGGAAGTCGCAGAAGGACTGCGTGAGGATGCTTTCCGTAATCGTGCCGTCATGCATAGAGAAAAAGACGATCTTACATTGGAGATGATCTCTGTAGATATTGATGGTATTCTAAACGGAACGGTTGCAGATATTCCCTTGAAGAAGGGTGATGTGCTTTTTGTCCCCAGCAAGGTGGATATGAAGGGAGAACAGGTACTAAAGATTAGTGGTGAGGTTATTTATCCCGGTACTTATCAGTATGCCGATAATACGACCATTGAAGACCTTATCCTTCAGGCGGGCGGTTTAACAGAAGCTGCTTCGATGGCTAAGGTGGATGTGTTCCGTCGTATCAACGATGTTAATTCTACAGAGAATACTGGAAAAATGGCTGATTATTTCAGTTTCGCTATTGAAGATGGTTTTCGTATAAATGAAAACGGTTTCAAGTTGCAGCCTTTTGATGAAGTGGTTGTACGTCGCAGCCCCTCATATAGTGAGCAGAAGAATGTGTCTATAACTGGTTGTGTTAATTTCGAAGGTCAATACTCCATGACAAGCAAGAACTTCCGACTAAGTGACTTGGTGAAGGCTGCCGGTGGTGTGACTTCTTTGGCTTATACCAAGGGTGCTCGACTGAATCGCGTTATGACACCCGATGAGCGTATGCAGCGTGAGAGTTCGTTACGTGCTGCTCAGATTCAATTATATGAAGAGTCCTTGTCAAGCGAAAAGGAATTTAACAAGGCTCAAGCAGATACTCTCCTGCAAATGAAGATGGATTTGGGAACTACTTATCCTGTGGCCGTTAATCTTGAAAAAGCTATGGCAAACCCAGGTTGTTCCGAAGATATCGTATTGCGCGAGGGTGACCAAGTAGAGATACCACAGTTTAGCAATACCGTTAAGGTTAGTGGTGAGGTTAGTTATCCCATCAGCATGAATTACAAGAAGGGTGAATCATTGTATTATTATATCAAACGAGCTGGCGGTTATGGTAACAGGGCCAAGAAGGACGGCGTATATGCCATCTATATGAATGGTGCTGTTCAGAAGATTAGCAAACATAGCGGAAAGGCAATAGAACCAGGATGTGAAATCGTTGTACCTTCCAAGAAACAGGGTAGGAAGATGAGCTCGGGTGAGATTGTTGCCATCACGTCAGGCGCAGCATCTATATCCAGTGTGATTGTCGCCCTTATCAGCTTAATTCGAAAATAGTTTAATGTTAGAAGAATGAGTAGTAACAATAATTCAGATTTAGCTGTACTGAAAGAGGCAGTGCAGATTCTTAAGTCAAAGAAAAGGTCATTCGCTATGATTTTGACAATTACATTTGTATTGTCATGCCTAATAATCTTTCCACATCCCAGATACTATACTTGTGAAGTAAAATTGGCACCCGAATGGGGCTCTTCAAGTACACCTACGGGGGGAATTGGCTCTCTTGCTGCATCTTTTGGATTTGATTTGAGTAGTATGCAGAGTTCGGATGCCATATATCCTATGCTGTATCCCGAACTTTTTGAGTCACCGGAATTCCTTGTGCCTCTTTTTGATATCAAGGTAAATACACTGGACGGTAAGTTAAGTACCAATTACCATGATTATCTGAAAAACCACCAAAAGAAGAATCCAATAGCAGCCCCTGTCTTGGGTGGAATAAGCCTGATAACAAAACTATTTGAGCCAAGCGAGGCTTCCACAACAGTAGGGAAAAGCAATACAATCAACCCGTTCCGCTTGAGTAAGAAGGACTTTGGGTTGATGTTAAAGATGACGAGCAAGGTGAAGTGTAGTGTCGATAAGAAGAATAACGTAGTTACGATTCTTGTTAAAGACCAGGATGCGCTAATCTGTGCTACAATGGCAGATAGTGTTAAAGCGCATCTGCAGGATTTCATTATCAACTACAGAACCAGCAAAGCTCGTCAGGATGTAGAATATTATCAGAGTTTACGGGATAGTGCCTTGCTGGAATATGATAAAGCCATTGAGAAATACAGCCGTTATTGCGACAAGCATCAGAATGTAATACTACAGGCCGTTATCTCGGAGCGTGATCAGTTGGAGAACGATATGTCCTTGAAAATGGCAAAGTATCAGACCGTAAGTGGTCAACTTGAGAACGCCAAGGCAAAAGTACAGGAACAGACTCCTGCCTTTACTGTCATAAAGAGTTCTACAGTTCCCATAAAACCTGCGGGTCCCAAACGCTTGATGTTTGTGGCGTTTATGCTCATTCTGGCTGCGTTTGGTTCTACTGTATGGTATCTGAGAAAGCTCATCTTGTCGGAACTTATCTAAAAACGGAATGGAATTGTCCAACCTTGAGCCACTGCCTATACTGGTTTTTACCAATCTGTTGATGATTGGTTTCCTAATGCTTTTGGGTATGAAAGGCTTAAGGGAACCTTATATACTCCGACCTTGGCGCAGGTATATGATGATTCTCACATCCGTGGTATTCTGCCTTTTCTCTTTTTGGGGAACAGACTGGTTTCACTATGCCGAGATGTATATCAATTTGGTGTACATGGATGGTTTTAACACATCGCTTGAGAATGTGTACTATTTTATTGCCAATTATCTTTCTCCCAACTATCTGGTTTTCAGGGCTATTATATGGGGCGGGGCGTTTTATTTGCTTTGCCAGCTATTTCGGCATGTCAGCATACGTGGTGATTTGCTGCTAGCCATATTCTGTGCATTATGGCTTTTAGACTTCAGTTACGGACGCGTTGTATTGTCCTATACCATGATGTATTTGGGAGGAGCTGTTCTGATGAAGCCTGTAAAAGGTAAAATGCTGTTGTCGTTAATGTTGGGAATTGCCTTGTTGGTCTTTTCGCTATTTTTCCACAAGACAGCCTTTTTTGGAGTAGCACTGATTCTCCTTGCCTTGCTTCCTCGGTTGCTGAATAATCGCACTTTTGCTTTGGTCCTGATGATGTATCCTTTTGTATTGTTGCTGGTTCAGTTGCTTCTGATGCAGTTCATGGATACGGCAATAGACCCCAACGAGCGAAATTCTTCTTCTACAGCCGGACAGGCTTATTTGAATGATGATACAAAGGAAATTGGACTGGCCTATTTGTTGTACTTGATAATGCGATATGTGCCATATTATATGATTGCATGGATTGCTTATAAGGTAAATCTGTATCAACCAGAAGAGAGCGCAGGGAAAAAAAACGATGCGCAACTTTCATTACCCGATGAGGCTCCTGCTGAAGTTCGTTTTTTCTCCCGACTCATCGTGTATATTGTTTTGGTATCCACCATTTTCTTATTTGATTTAGGAGCCAGTACTACTACGCTCTATATACGTTTCCTGATGTATGGTTTTATACCTGCCTGTGTGGTATTGGCGTGGGCTTGGCAGCATAAGTTTTGCCCACGTATGGTCAAACTGACTTTTCTGGTTGGTATGGCAGGAACGTTCTATGCGTTGTTGTATTCGTTCTATCTGGCCTATTTGGGAGTGGCGGAGTAATTGTTGAAAAGAATGAGAATATTACACATACATCCATCCATGTTGGCAGGCGGTGTAGAGGCCATGATTTGTGCTACGGCTACAGAAATGGCGCATCAGGGGCATGATGTTACATTTTGTTCCATTTATCAGCCAAAGCCTGATGATATTTTCTGGTACCGATTGCCGGAAACGGTTCATAAGGTGACATTGGGTAAACAGAGTACTGGTTTCTCGTTAAAAGAAGTTTTTGCTGTATATCGCTTTATCAAGAAAGGACACTTTGATGTTGTCCAGTTACATGGTTTTCTCTATTATTTCTTTTTTTCGATAGTGTTGCTTCCGAGTCAGAAGTTCTTTTATACCTTCCATTCAGATGCAAGGAAAGAAAGTTTCAAATGGGATGCGCGTTTCTTCTGGCTAAAGAAACTAATGTTTCGCTTGGGAAGGGTTCGTGCTATTACCATTTCACCGGCCAGCCAACAGTCCTTTACTGAACTCTATGGCTGTAAGAGTGCTTTGTGTGAAAATGGTATTCCCATGCCTTTTGTTGATGATAAAGAAAATGCTGTCGACAAGGCTCGTATTACCTCTAAGACGAAGGTGTTCCTACATCCCGGACGTATCACGGAGGCCAAGAACCAACTGGTGCTGGTGAAGGTGTTTCGTAGGCTGATAGAGGAAGGTTGGGATGTTGTGTTACTGATAGCGGGCAAGGAGGAAGACGATGCTATCCTGCAGCAGATACGTCCCTATTTCTGCGAACGGATACAATACTTAGGTTTGCGAACGGATGTCCCATCCCTGATGGCGAAGGCCGACGGGATGTGTCTTCCTTCCGTATGGGAAGGACTTCCCATAACGTTGCTTGAGTGTCTGGCAGTGGGGTGCATACCCATCTGCAGCCCTGTGGGAGGGGTTGCTAATGTCATAACAGACGGAGAAAACGGCTTGCTGTCGAAGAGTAGCGGCGAGGATGATTACTATCAGACCATGCTTCGTTTCCTGAAAGAGAGCAGTGAGAATACTGCTCGAATGAAACAGAGGTGCGTGACTTCCTTCCAACCCTATCATATTAGAAATTCTGTGAAGAAATATTTACAGGAATATGCAAAATGATGCTCAATGAAAAACATCTTATTTATATTGTTTAAACGTTATAATGGCATTCTGGAAGGGGGAGGTCTTGTCAACCAGCGCAATGTCCGTATGGCAGAGGAAATCTTGGGGAAGGAGAATGTCAGCGTCTATTATGTTCATGACGATAGTAAGCGGCGCTCTATATGTAATCTTGCTCTTTCTGCCCTGTACTTTCCCTTCGGTCACTTCAATGGGATGCTACCAGGAAAAATCAGGGAGATAGTTCGTCTGGCAGAGGGATATGACTGCGTTTTCATTAGCACTACCGTATTTGGTATTGTGGCTCGCAAACTGAAGGAAGCTGGTTATAAGGGGCGTATCGTGGCCCATTTCCATAATGTGGAGAGTATCTATTATGATAGTCTGCTGCCTAAGCGGATGCCCTTCAGGGATATCGTGGTAAACTGCGCAGCGAAGAACGATGCTTATTGTTGCCGTTATGCTGATGTGGTGTTGGCATTGAACGAGCGCGACAGCCATCTGCTCAAGAAATTGTATCAGCGTGAGGCAGACTTCTTGGTGCCCATAGCTCTCAAGGACAAATGCAGTCAGATAGTCTTTAATGAGGATGAACTCACAACCCGCCGACCTCGGCTACTCTTCTTGGGCAGCAGTTTCACGGCGAACAACGAAGGAGTATTGTGGTTTGTGCAGCATGTTTTGCAGCATGTGGATGCTGAGTTCCGTGTGGTGGGACGCGATATGGACAAGTTGCAGGCTGCCAATCCGTGCTTGCGTGACGTGACGGTATTCAGCAATGTGCCAAGTCTGGAGGAACATTTCCTCTGGGCTGATTTTATGGTGCTACCCATCTTCTCAGGGAGTGGGATGAAGGTGAAGACGTGCGAGTCGATGATGTATGGTCGTAATATCCTTGGGACAAGCGAGACCTTTGAAGGCTATCATGTTGATATAGACCGTGTTGGACGGCTTTGCAATACGGCTCAGGAGTATATCGATGCCATAACGTATTATGGAGAGCATCCCGTCAAGCGTTACAATGCATATGCAAGGGAAATGTTTCTCCAACAGTATTCCCAAGAGGTCTCGCAGCAGGTCTTCCGTCAGGTGTTTGGTTCCACTCTATTATAAATTGGTCATCATCAGTTAGGCGACCGCTTCCCGTACTTCTCTTAATAATGCATAATAAATGATTCGACAACTTTTCTTACTCATCCTTCTTCTCCTCCCTATACAGGGACTATTTTCTCAGGGTAAGGACGCTTTGCTACAGTACCTCTATCGTACTGCTGCAGAGGGAAAGGCGCTCATGGGACATCATGATGATACCTTCTATGGTCGTGACTGGAGCAAGGGAGCTTGTGTGAAAAGTGATTTAGAAGAACTTTCTGGACACCGTCCTATGGTGCTGAGTGTGGATCTTTGTCCTTTGGAACTACAGAACGGCTACTATATGTCGGGTTCTACTTGGGAGCAGCATCGTAGGGCTATCATAGAACAGCATCGCAGAGGCGGAATAACCACAATATCTTGGCACATGTATAACCCCGTAACAGGTAAGGATGCTTGGGATGTGTCGGATGACAGGACCGTGCGTAAGATCCTTAGGAAGAAAGATGTCAGAGAAAAATTTACACACTTTTTAGATCTTGCAGCCGAATATATTCTTACGTTACGCGACGATGAGGGCCAACTCATTCCCCTTATCTTTCGTCCTTTCCATGAGTCGCAAGGCAGTTGGTTCTGGTGGGGACGCGACTTCTGCAGCAGTCGTGAATTTGTTAATCTGTGGCGTTTTACCCATCAATATCTTACTCAAAAGGGTTGCACCAACCTTTTGTATTGTTTTTCTGTAAGTGGTGTGACTCGTACGGTGTATGATTATTTGGAACGGTTCCCTGGTGCTGACTATGTGGATATTCTTGGAACCGAAGTGTATCGTGACAACTCACTTTCTGGAGGAATAGAGGGTAAACGGGCAGATTTTATTCGTCGTGCCCGCCAAAACTTGGCTGTGGTACAACAGTTGAGTCAGCGTTGGAAGAAACCTATCTGTATTGCTGAGAGTGGGGGCGAGAATACCGATGATGCTGAATGGTGGACTCGTGCCGTACTTCCTGCTCTTCAGGGCTATCCAGTTAGCTACATCAACTTTTGGGCCAATCAGCCTCTCTCCTTTGGGGGAGGAAAAGGAAAAGCTCACTGTACCTATCCTAGAGCTAAAGATTCCCAAGACTTTTTGCGAGCATTAAGTACAGGTAAATTAGTGATGTGTGATAGATGACTAGTATAACAGGGTGGCAATCCTTATTCCGATAAGGTACCGATTTTGTCTTCCCAAACGATAATGTGATTATTGTGCGATTTGAATGACCACTGGGGGTTAGGAATCATGTAATCAGGCCCGTAGCGGAAAGAGAGAATCTCGTCGTAGTTCGCGGGAACATAAAGGGAAAGACCCTCAAACAGGATTGGGGTTCGTTCCTTTCTGATGGGCAACTCAATTCTTCGGGCAATCAGACCACCGTGTTGCTCTATGCTTTGTCTAAATGTGGCGGTGCCGGGGAACATGAGAAAATCACAGCAATAAGGATGCTCGTCGATAGGAGGATAAAGATAGAATATATCTATGGAAATGTTGTCTTTGGCGTATGTTTCTTCTCGCCCTGATGCACCATCATCGACGAGGAAGTTGTGAATCAGCTCAAACCCATGTTTTTTAAGGTGGGTCCTAAGTTTCGGGGACCAGTCTTCGTTCCACATATATACGTCAATGTCGAGATCATGTTTGATGAACCCCTTCTCGCGGACAGCACCAAGCATTGTTCCGAAAGCCAGCGTGTAAAAATAGTCTCCTTCTTTCATCGCAGCATCAAACTGCTGCAATATGTCTTTGCCATTTTGAAGGAAAAAACGGTTCCTTTTAGTTTCCAGATACTTTTTGTACGGGTAGTATATAGGTTTAAGGAGACCTTTTATTCCTTTTATTTTGGCAACCTTGTTGGCTATTTCTAATACACGGTCTGACTGTTGGTATTTCATCGTTTACTATTCATTTTATAATCATAACTATGTAAGCCCTCCTTGCGGAAGTCTTTGTGATAACGGTTTAGCACCTCCTTGAAGACCTCTTCATATTGGGGGATATACACGTCATCCTTTGCCTCTAAGTGCATAATGATCTCTTGACTCAGATTATGTAATGCTTCAAGATTGTTTTGGCCACCATAAAAGTTTGTTCCCTTTATGGTGCCTGGGCTGACATTTAGTATCACATTACCAGAGCCGGTTTTAATCAGTTCCACGTTTACACTCTCGATAAATATCTTCAAGGCAGCTTTTGTTGCTCCATATACGGAAAAAAGCGGAGATGACATCCATCCTGCAATGCTATCTATTACTCCGCAATAGAAATCCTGAGTATTTTCGAGGCGTGAGTAGAAGCGCTTTATAATTCGTAGGGCAGATATCGTGTTCACGTTGAAGGAATCAATGATGTGCTCCTCTGGGATATCGCGAAAATGAGAAAGCTTGCCAAAGCCTGCCGTAATCATTAGGGCGTTGATGTCAGTGAAACGGTCGAAAAAGGAATAATCCTTGCTTGTTAGGTCGAACTGAAAGGCTTCAATTTTTTCATGGGTATAACATTCTTTCAGCGGTGCTTTATCTACCACGTATATTTTTTCCGTGGTTTCACGCAATGCTAACTCATGAGCAATAGCCAAACCGATACCATTTGCGCCACCTATTACAAGAATCCTTCTGATCATATTATGGTAACATTTATTCCTTTTTGGTAATCCTCGATAATCTGGGCGATGGCAATGCTCTCACGGCGACGCAGACGATAGGAACTCAGACGTTTGCTTACAATCATGGATATGAACTCCTGTATCTCGTACCTCAATCCGTCGCCATCGTAACTATAGAAGTACTTCTTATTCTTTGTCTGGTCTTCATAGCGGATTTCGAAGTAGTCTGTCAGCCACCATGGAGCGGGTACATAAACATATCCTTTGGTTCCGCTGATGACAAGGTTGCCTTCTGTCTTTACCCCAATCCCAAGCGTAATGGATGCTGTGGCGTGAGGGTAGTTGATGGCTCCCATGGTGAACACATCAACTCCATTCTCCATACGGGAATGGAAATTGGCATCAACGATCTCCCTGCCAAGCAGTTTTATCAATGCCATCAGTGTGAGGGATGCGTGTTCTGTCATACTGCCACCAGCCTGTGTCGCATCCAATTCTCGTGTTGGAGGAGCCACCATTTTGGATAGCGAGGCCTTAACATCAACAACATCGCCGATAACACCGCTCTTTACTAATGTCACCAAATGGGTAAAGCCTGGGCAATGTGCGGTTTTGCTGGCTTCTAATAGTACGAGTCCTTTGTTTTCTGCCAGTTCGTAAAGTTCACGTGCCTGAGTGGCAGAGAGAACAAATGGTATCTCGCATAGTACATGTTTACCTGCTTGCAGGGCCCGTTTGCAGTAGTCGTAATGTGTCAAATGGGGTGAGGCGATATATACGGCGTCAACGTTCTGAATAAAGGTGTCGAAGTCGGAATAGCTGGAAGTGAGGCCCATTTCTTGTTTGAAAGTCTCGGCTTCTTGTTTGTCTGGGTTTAAAACACTTACCACATCAATACCGTTTACAACCCTTGCTTCTGGCACAAATCGTTTGGCAATACGTCCACTACCAATTATTCCAACACGATATAAGACTTGTGTCTCTTCGCGCAGCATGGTACTGCTGATACCCTCAGTCCGAGGTAAATATACCACTTGGCAGTATTCCTTGAGATAATCAAACTTCCCTTCCCAATCTGAACCTATGGCAAAAATATCCACGTCGTACCGTTGGATGTCGTCAATCTTTTGACCAACGTAGTCTTCTATGATAACTTCGTCGGCATAGCCAGTGGCTTTCACTGCCTCTACGCGTTCCAATACATTGTTACGAACGTTCAATTTACCTCGACCTCGATCAAAACTATCGCTGGTAACGCCTACGATGAGATAATCCCCAAGTTCTTTCGCCCTGCGGAGCAGATTAATGTGTCCTTGGTGCAAAAGGTCGTATGTTCCATATGTAATAACTTTCTTCATAACTTTATTACGACTGGATTTTTCTTACGTATTCTTTTATCATTTCTTTCTCAGAGGCTTGCATGGCAAACAGATAGCTGCAAAGGGTAGTCATAACTACACTTGTGGAACCTATTAGCAGGAATCGAAGCCATCCCTCATCCATATTAAGTCTTATAATGGTAGGGATAATAGCCGATAATACTATCATTTTCAGTAATGGCCAAAGTACCTCTTTGGTGTATGATATAAGCGTAAAGTTGATTACTCTTTTCATTATCAGCAGAGAAACATACTGCGATAATGTAGTCCACAGCAACACCATCAATAATGCATAATTGGGAGAGTATCCATATTTTAATAGCAGATAGGCAGTAGGGATGCACATCAGAGAAACAGAACTACAAACGGTCTGATATAGCATCATTTGCCCACTGGCGTGAATAACACCGGAAACAGCAGAGTTAAGATTATTAACAAAGGAAATGAGAATGACAATAATAACAAAAGTATCAGTGTATTCCGGAATGCTTTTTATCCATAGGTGTAGAATGAAGTGGGTGTCCAAAATGATAGGAAGGGTTATTAATGTAATAACACATGATGTAACCCTGCTGACGCCATAGGTAAGTCGTAATGTCCTGTCGTAATTCTGATTTGCATACGATTGTACTACTTGCGGCCTGACGGGTATGATGATATTTGAAACGAAGGCCATCAGACCGGCATTAATCTGTGCAGCCAAAGCCTTTGCAGCGTTTACGATAGGTCCGCAGAAAAAGTTGAAAATCAGATTGATTCCTTGCTCTTTCATGATGCCAGAGAATGAACCAAAGATATTCCAGCCAGAAAAACAAATCATGGAGCGGAAGAGCTTTCGGTCAATCAGTTTCTTGAAAACAATTTCTGGGAAGTTCCATTTAGCATAAAAAGCGTAAAGGAGCAGGTTGAGTAAATTGATGGAAGCGTAAAGAGCTGCGTAGGTAGCCATGCTGTCATAGCTGATGAAACGTAGCATAAAAACAATCCCTAGTTTCAAAAAGGCATCCAGGACACTGACAAGCGCGTAGAAGTCCATCTTCTCGTGTGCCATTATCGCTGCCGAATAAGGTGCTTGGATGATAGTAAGAGTGAATCCTACAGCAGAGAAATGGAAGGCCCACATGGCAGCGTCTAACCTTTCTGCGGGGCAGACGAGTTTATGATTGATATACCAGATTCCGACAACTTCTATAACCAATAGCAGTAAGATGGCAGCAAGGAACTGAATTCTGAGCGCCGTATTGTAAACGCGACAGGCCCCTTTTATTCCATGACAATCCAGTTCAAAGTTATAGAAACGTTGAATGCCGTTTGAAATGGATAGATTCAGAAAAGAGAAAAGGCTTACGAAACCGCAGACCGTGTTATAGACTCCATAGTCTATCTCGCCAAGGATTTCCAGAATAGCTCGGGTAGCATAAAACGTCAAACTGAGCACAAAGACCATTCTGAGGCTCATGAAGAGGCTGTTTCTTGCAATCCGTTTATTACCTTGGGCGTAGTCTGTCATTACAATTTTTTCTCCTATATTTCTTTACTTGACGTATCCGTAAATTTTATCCTTCCAGGAATAATGTCGTTTTACCATCTCATAGCCTTTGATCGCCAACTGCTCTCGTAAATCTGGGTGATTCATGATGCGTAAGCATGCATCAGCCAATGTGGCAGCCTCGTCCTGGATAAGACAATTCTCTTCATGCTTAAGTTCCGGGATGGCGTTAGAGATGAGGCTTGTCATGACAACGGGAATGCCACAACTCATGGCCACAAGAACTTTGTTCTGTATTCCTGCTGCTACTCTGACGGGTGCTATGGTCAGGCAGGCATCACTAATGGTATTTTCAATATCCTCAACGAATCCCGTAACAAAAATGTTATCAGAGGCTAATTGCTGTATGCTTTGTGGAGGCTGTGCTCCCACAATATAAAATTTCGTATCAGGTTTCTGCTTGAGAATGCGCGGGAAGATATCCTGGACAAAACAGAATACAGCATCTTGGTTTTGCAATGTACGCATATTGCCAACAAAGACAATCTTGTTGGGTGTGTACTTGCGTCTTATATTCTTACTACACAATATGCCGTTGGTATGCAGTTCCAGACTTTCTGGGTGGAAGGATTTGGTTTTCAAGTAGTCAATGTCAGTCTGGGAAACCAAAATGTTCTTCGGGAAGTGAAGGAGACTATATTGCTCAGCTCTTAATATGAGTCGCTGTTCCATGCGATAGATATTTTTCAAGAGCCAGTTGCCTTTACTTTGTGAGGACATAGCATAAGTTTTAGATAGCGCGTCTGTCATTTCTATGATAGATTTGCTATGAAGTCCTAATTCATCAAGGTAAGGCATCATGCGTAGCAGGTGGGCGATGAAAAGGTCTGGTTTTTCCTTCTGGATAATTTCACGTAGTTTTCTTCTGTAGGTGCCTGACATGTAGAAGCCACATTGCATAGGTTTGGCCTGCAGGAAACATGTTAGTGCATGAATGAGTGATGATATGTGATTCCTGTGGACTGTGTAAACCTTGTGATATATGCGTTGAGCCTCAAAAATCTGGGGTTGTCCGTCTTCCTCTAGACTGAGCAGAATAAGTTTGTACCCCTGTTTACGCAATTGATGGGCTATGTTGTTGATACGTAAAACGTCACCGCCATTCTCTGGAACGGGAAAACGCGGAGTGAGAATACAAATTTTCTTGGCTTTGGCAACATTCTCTTCAAACTCCTTGCGTAGGTTTGACTCTAAAGCCAAACGCTCATCATTTTTTGCAATCGAATGATCTATGCGTTTTTGCCAGATGACGAAAAGTATAATATCTATCAATACAATCCACGTGATATTCAGTCCAATAAGATATAATCCTGCATTCAGTAGTGCAAAGATTATATCAGCAACCAGAATGGTTAACAAAGCCATACGCATATAATGACCTGTGCGCATGAGTTTGTGATGAAGATGTGTCTTATCTGCATGGAATGGATGCTCGCCTCGGAGAATGCGACTGCAAGCAACCCGAAGCAAGTCAAAGGTTGGTATTAGTAAAAGGGTGTAAGATAGCAGCAAGCTGTATGGCTCTGGTGCTTTAACTTCATTTTCAGAGCAAAGCTTCAATGATAAGTAGCTTAATGCATAGCCTAGCATCAAACTTCCAGAATCACCCATAAATATCTTGGTGCCTTTGGCATTATCGCCAAAAAGATTGTACCAAAGAAAAACAATAAGGCTACCAGATATAGCAGCGGTAAAGAGACAGAAGATATTCATGCCCCAATGCCAAAAAGCCCACGTAAAGACAATAAAAGCTATCAAGGAGAGACTGCTGGCAAGACCGTCTATACCGTCTATCAAATTCATGCTGTTAACCACTAACATCACAAGGAATACGGTCAGCGGATAGTTGATAACTTCTGGTATTTCATATATTCCGCAGAATCCGTACAGGTTGTTAAGGGTAAGGCCTATAAGCGGAAAACATAGTGCAGCAATAAACTGTATAAAGAACTTAAGTTGGGCAGTCAGACCGAAAAGGTCATCCAACAATCCTGTTACGTATATGGTGAAGATTCCGAATCCTATCAGCAACGTACTGGATTTAAGAGGCTCGCTTTCTCCGTAAAAGTTGAAAATAATAGCTAATGTAACGGCAATACCTACGATGGTACTTGGAACAAAAATAACTCCTCCAAGACGCGGGGTGTTGTTCTTATGTACTTTACGATCATTGGGCCTGTCAAAATATCCGTTGCGCTTACAGAGACTAAGTATCCATGGCATTAACAGCATGGATGTTAGTGCCGAGGCAATGAAGGATATGAAAATGTTGAGCGCAGTCATAATGTCGTTTATATTATATAAACGTTCTTAGAGTTTTTTTTATTGTTTTTTGTGCAAGGTTTTCCTGGAAACAAGCTGTTTATTGCAGATTTTGCTTAATATTTGCGAAAACGTAGAGTGCCCTCTTCGCTGGAAAGAACCATTTTGTCGGATTCCAGTACGTCTATGTGTAGGCAACCACTATTGGGAATCCCGTATTTTTTCAGGTCATCTACAGGATGAGCAATTTTATCAAGTTCTGCGTTGTTGAAAATCTTGTCAGGGTTGATGATGATATTACCTTCGGACTGACGATAATATGTAAGGAAATAGGTGTCTGATTCTCCTGGAAGTTCTTGTAGCATAAGTATGTTGTTGCGTACCTTGTAGTATAGGGTGGTATCGGGTTTGTTGTAGGCTATGGAACCATCCGTGGCTTTCCATTCTACAAGTTGCCACATGCCGCCCAATGTGCCGCTGTCATCTCGCTTGTTTTCGCAGCTGGGATATAAGGCCAAGAAAAAGAGCGATACGATATAATATGGCAATAAATGTTTTGTTTTTTTCATTCTTTAATTCTTTTTATTGAACAGCCCGCTATAGGATACTGACAACATACCGCCATTGCTGCTACCCAATATTTCACCATCGTTATGTCCGTAGCTAGCTGTAATACCTAATCCTTTCACCCAGTTAGGCTTATAGGTGACCTCGGCCAACAGATAGTTGGCTTTCTGAGGGTCGGGAGTGGGCGCATTGTATGAGCCTAAACTCTTCTCGTGGGTGTACAGCAGACGCCAGCCCCATTCTTCGGTGGGCTGACCGCTAAGACCTATGTGATGGGCATTGATACGACTATGGTAAACCATAATGTTATGGCTCATTCCGAATCTGTCGTTATAGATAGGTGAGGAGAGTAGGGGATTGCCCATTACGTAGCCAGAGTGTTGCCATGCGCCATAAATATGATGATTGTAATATTGGTCACAACCGCTAATCTGTTCGGGCATGTTGGCTGTTTTATCGTGATAGATGGCACCGCTTTGGTCTATGGTTCCGATATGCTCATAAACGACACTACTTAGGAAAGGATTCTTGGGTAGGTTAATCTCTACGCCATATAGCATATCTTTCCATCCGTATTGCCAGAACATTTGGCTCTGGTCTTCAAAAAAGTGTTCTAAGTAGGCTGCAGCGCTCCATCCCTTGCCGTGGTAGTCGAAACGTAGGTGCCAACTTCCCAACTGGTTTCCCTCGCGATTGGAGTATATGTCGCCATCGTTACTGTCACCCCCTCCGGGGATTAAAGCGTTCCAAAAACTTTTGAAACCATTTAGAAGGTTTTGGTCATAATATTCTGGTCCGTCGAATCCCACTCTCTTATGAATGTTGTGACCTGTACCGCCAAACTGACAACTCATTTCCAACCCTCCTGTCATGGTGAGGGGAAATCTTTCTTTGTTTCCTATACGTAGGAACAGTGCCTTAGAATGATAGAGTGAATTGCTGGTGTATAAATATCGTTTATCTCCTGCGTTGTAATTACTTTGCCAAGCATTGTCGGTATACCATCCGTATGCCAGATGAGCCTTTATGGCTAACCAATTTTTGGTTCCGGGTATGGTCAAGAAATCTAGTAGCTCCAGTCGTACCTGCGGAAGAGGCCTTGCATTGATGCCTGTTGTCATGGCACCGCTGCTTAATTCTTGGTTCTTTAGCTCAAGAGGGCGCTCTTTCTGCCCCAAGCTAAGGCGTAGCGCTTTCCACTGAATGTCAGCATAAAGTTGCTGGACAATAAAGTGTTTGTTCTCCATGCCTACTGCTGCTACCAAATCTGCACCATATCCTATTCTCCAGTTTCTGAGGCTATCTGCTATGGCATCTCTATGGAAGGCACAACGCAAATAACCGTAATTGTTTTTGTGCGAACTGAGTCCGTATCTGTTGCTCGTGAACCAGAATGGAGCATAGTCTCCGCCGCTGAATGTACTGCTTATGGTGCCTTCGTAATATACATCTTCACCCAGACGACTGAATTGTGCTTCAATCGTCATGGGTATGATGGATATTAGTAATATCAGCGCTTTTCTCATTTATTTTTCGGTATGTTCATGGTTCTCTTGGGCTCCGTAATGGCCGTATATTCCGTAGTGACCATATTTGCCATAACCATACTTACCATACTTGCCATATTTTCCGTACTTGCCGTATCCGTAGTAGTAACCATACTTCTTCTTCTTTAGGTCAACACCATTGAGTACGAGGTTTACCTTGGGCAACTTGTTGTTCTCGCTCAGATTGTTGATAAGAGCAAAATTCGAGCGTGGAGAATAGTCTGCACGACAAACTACCAAAGTTACATCTGCTATACGTGCGATTGACAAGGTGTCACTTACCAGTCCAATAGGAGGTGTATCCAATATGATGTAATCATAATGTTCCTTCAGTAATTCCGCAGCGCGGTCCAACTGTTCGCGTGAAATCAATTCACCTGGGTTGGGAGGAATAACACCAGCGGGAAGAATGTCAAGATTTGGATTGCCAATACCATGGCTAATCTGTGAATCAAGCAACTCGTAATCTGGTTCGGTGCTGGAAAGGAACGTTGTGATACCGTTCTTACTTACAGGTATTCCAAACAATTTAACCAAGCGAGGCTTACGGATATCCAAACCAACAATGATTACCTTTTTGCCCATCAATGCAAGTGACATTGCAAGGTTTGTTGAAACGAAGGTCTTTCCTTCACCAGGAATGCAACTGGTACAGCAGATAATCTTCTCATCTGTATTATGGACAAAACGAAGATTGGTTCGCAAACCTCGGAAAGATTCCTCCATGGTATTGTTGGAGTTTTCATGTACGACCAAAGCCTTCTCGCCATCCACGACTTTGTTTCCCAATGGGATATCTGCCAAGATAGGAATCGTGGTTAGTTTCTCTATGTCATCACGACCCTCGATATGGTAACGCAATAGATTCTTCAGGAATATAATTCCTATGGGGAATCCTATGCCAAGTATCAAGGCTATCATCATGATAATCATGCTCTTAGGAGAAACTTTTCCTAAATATTGAGGTGAGTCGATAATTTTTGCTTTTGCAGCTGTGCTGGCCAAAGAGATGGCGTTCTCCTCTCTCTTCTGTAATAGCATTAGGTATAGGTTGGCCTGAATCTCTTGCTGGCGCATGATGTTGGTCAGTGCACGCTCTTGGGTTGGAGTGCTTTGGATACGACTGTTGAACATGCGGAATTGATTGTCGGCACTCTTCTTCTGTGTCAGAAGGTCCCTCTTTATTGCTTCCAAGCTAACTCTGATTGATGACCACATCTCTTCCAGTTCGGTAGTGATACGCTGTACAGAGGGGTTGTCCTCGCTTGAGAACTTAACAAGGCGTTTACGTTGCAGTAGTCCCTCGTTGTATTTGCTGATAGAATGATTCAGGTTCTGATCGCTAAGACCTAAATTTGCGGGAATAACCTGTAATGCATTGGCAGGATTGTTGGTATAGTTGACCAACGCAGTGATGAGGTTCAACTGGGTCTCCAACTCTACCTGTTGCGACTGGTATTCTGTCGTTTTTGTCAAAGAGTTGGTGGCATCATTCGTCAGATTTATAAGGTCATTGCTTTTCTTGTATTGTTCCAGATTAGATTCGGTCTTATCCAAATCCCCACGGATGCTCAGCAAGCGTTCTCTGATAAACTCATCGGTTTTTGTCGCTACCTCGTTTTTGTCCTCATTAGCATCTTCGTTATAGCTCTTCAGAAGCTGGTTTAGGTAATCAATGGAACGCTGAACCTGTGTGTCTGTGAATGTAATGGCAGCCACGGTTGTCGTTTTGCTTGTAGCGGCAGCATTCAGTTTCTGTGTATATAATCTTCCTGCGATGTCCAGTGGAATAATAGTGGCGTATAAAGTACGATCCTCTGTCATCTTGCTTGCAGGATTCAACTGGAATGTTATGGTGCCGACGGGAGAGGTGATAGTACCGGGTAGCTTCTTTATCTCTCGGTTGAATTTAATCTTATCCTTACTGTTTTTGATAGGTATTTCTCCTTTGATGACAAACGTTCCCTCGTCGTTCTTGACAATCTCCAAGAAAACTGGCATCTGTAATACACTCAGTTGGCTTTCTGGCATATCAATGATAAGAGGGTTGTTGTTGTACATCTCTCTCTTACGTACCCTGCCTTCGATGGCATAAGCAACATACAACTTTAATGCTTTAACTACTCGAGTGTTGATATTGGTGCTTTTCAGAATTTCCAACTCATTGTCAAAGCCATTACTGTTGGAAAATAAACCTACGTTTTCAAGATTCATCTGCCCTGCGACCATTCTACTCTTTTTACTGTCATCATCCTTGATGAGAATTTTCATTGATGATGTGTAAACGGGATTCGTATATCTGAGATAGCAGAATGCCAATCCTAAAGCAAGAACCGTGGATACAACAATCCACTGCCAATTCAGCACGATAATATCCCATATTGCGGTCAGATTGAACGAACTGGATTCTTCCTCATTTACTTTTTCGTTAGCAACGTAATCAGCCATGATTTAATCTTATTTTTTGTTGTTTACAATGCAAATTTTCTTGCAAAGTTAGTAATTTTATTTGTACGCGTGAAGTGTTTCGCTACATTTTTTGATTTTTGTGATAATTTTGGTGCAGACTTGAGCCTGATTGCGTAAAATGTTGTAATTTTGCAAAAATACGAGTAGTAATCCAAATATGAGACAACTATATAAGGGAATGCAGGATCCTGACAAAAAAATCCTGCTTATTGGGGCAGATGAGGATGTTGCTGAGATCCGTAAAGAACTAAGTGGTCAGGGGCTAACCCCTCAGACAAAGTGTGTTTCTCCGGAACTCTTGTCAGAATCTTTGCAAGACTTGGAGGATGTTGCGGCAGTTTGTTGTGTTTCCGGATCTGTAAAAGGGACAGACTTGTTGGCTCTCTATCGGTGTTGTCAGGACAGAAAGATGGCTATGTTCTTCTGTACGCCAGGCCTTAGTGTTCTCCAGAGAAACATGCAAATTAAGAATGTGGGTTTCCTGTCTTTCCTTTCTCCTGTTGAAGAGCCGTTAAGCCATTGGTGGAACAGATTGTTGAAACGTCTTTTCGACTTGTTGGTGAGCGGCGTTTTCTTGTTTCTCGTCTTTCCTCTGATTTATATTGTGGCAGCAATTGTCGTAAAACGAAAAAGCCCGGGTTCTGTCTTCTCTGTTGTCAAAGAAATTGGCTGGACTGGAAAGCCTTTCGGAAAGTTTGTGTTTAGAACAGATGATTTGCCTGCAGATTCATTCTTTCAGAAACCTGCAGTAAAATCTTTGCCACAATTTTTGAATGTGTTTGCAGGTAGTATGTCTGTAGTCCCGGGAATCGTAAGTTGCCAATTCTGTAAGAACGCTGATATGTGGTATAGACAGAATTGGTCGTTGTGGCTAGATGTCAAGATACTTCTGAAAGCGTTGCTGAACAAGAACAAAATGGAAAGATAAAAAGCCTGTTATAAGTTATAATATATTATAGTATAGAACAATGTCAATATTTTCAAAATTATTTGCGCGAAAATCCGATTCTGGTACACGTATTGGTGGCATGGAAGATTTTATGTTGCTTATCAGGGTATATTACCAGTCGGTTATTGCAGCCCATTTAGGAATTAATAACCTGGCTTCTTTGCCTGATTTGAGGGTTTTTAAGCAAACTTATCATGTTCAAACGGTAAATAATAAGTTGGGCATCGGCGAAAAGAAACAGTGTCGAAAGCTGATGCAAGATATTTATCATATCAGTGATAGCTTTTTTGACGAGGTGGATAACAGCGTAAAGAAGCGTTGTAAGAAAATACAGGATGTCCAAGGCTATCTGATTACATTCCAGGGTTTCAGCCAGGATCTTATGATGCTAATGGGAAACCTTATGCAGTGGAAGTTCCGTTTGCCCAGTTTCTTTAAGAGCGCCTTGCGTCAGATGGTAGAAAAACAGATTCATGAGATTATGACCAAGCCGAATTGGAAGGATGATGGTGTGCGTCGTACTTGCGTTTCCGTCAGGAAGTACCAGTCGGCTCTTGGGTATACGGAATCATGGATGTCTGAATATGTTTATACCCTTGTTATGCTCGCAAAAAAGGAGCCAAAGAAAAATAGTGAGGAATAATTTTGCATAAAGATAAAAAAAAAGTTATCTTTGTCCTCGAAATATTGGAGTTCGAAAGAAAATGGATGCAAAACTGACAGAACTTATTATTCGACTTGAGACCCGTACTCGCCAGCTTCTTTTGCAGTACACTAAGTCTCAGGACGAGAAGAAGAGCCTCCTGTCGCGTTTGAAAGAACGTGATGAGGAGATTGTGTCTTTGAAGCAGAAAAATGAAGAGCTCCAACAACAATATACCCATCTTAAGATGGCGAAGTACATTGATATGGCAGACGATGATGTTAAAGACCTCAGAGGCCGTATCAGAAAGATGGTGCGTGACGTTGACCGGTGTATCTCCATGCTTAAAGTAGAATAGAATTATGGCTGAGCAAAGTGACACCTTATCAATAACTCTCCGTTTTGGCAGTTGGACATTGCCTATGACTGTTCGTCGTGAGGAGGAATATGTTTATCGGCAGGCTGAGAAACTTATAAAGGAGAGATTCAACTTTTATACAAATAGCTATCCTGGGCAGAGTACAGAAATGTACTTGGTTATGACCATATTGGATATAGCCGTTAAGGTTAAGCAACAGGAAACGTCGATGGATATAGAGCCTATAACCAGCCGTCTGAAGCCGTTGCTTGCAGAGTTGGAGTCCGCACTCGAGAAAAAAACAGAGAGTTAATGACCCCAATTAATAATTCAAACACCAAGAATTCATGACAACTTATATTATTTGCGGATTGATCATAGGCATTGTATCCTTTGTGATCTTCTTTTGCGTATGGTACTTTGTTGTGTTGCCAAGCAAACGCAAGAGTATGAAAGCAGAGGCTGAGCAAGAGGCTGAAATCATCAAGCAAAAGAAATTGTTGGAAGTTAAGGAGAAGTTCATCAGTAAAAAGGCTGAGTTGGAGAAAGAAGTTCGCCAGCGTAATCAGCAAATCCAGCAAGCTGAGAATAGAGCAAAGCAGAGGGAATTAAGCCTGAACCAAAGACAGGACGAACTGACCCGTCGCAAGCAGGAATCAGATACAATGCGTATGCGTCTGGAGACCCAGCAGGCTGTTCTTCAGAAGAAGGAAGAAGAGGTCGATCAGCGAATGGGACGTTTGCTGGAGCAGGAACGTACTAAGTTGGAGGAAATCTCTGGTCTTAGTGTGGATGAGGCTCGTGAACGTTTGATAGAATCTCTTAAGGATGAAGCTAAGACCAGTGCTGCTGCTTACATCAATGAGATTATGGATGATGCTAAGATGACAGCCAATAAAGAGGCTAAGCGTATCATCATACAGACTATCCAGCGTGTAGCAACAGAAACGGCTGTAGAGAATAGTGTTACAGTCTTCCATATAGAAAATGATGAGGTTAAGGGACGTATTATCGGACGTGAAGGTCGAAATATACGTGCGCTGGAAGCTGCCACAGGTGTTGAAATTGTGGTAGATGATACCCCTGAGGCTATCGTTATCAGTGCTTTCGACCCTGTAAGACGTGAAATCTGTCGGTTGGCTTTGCATCAGTTGGTAGCCGATGGCCGTATCCATCCTGCCCGTATAGAGGAGGTTGTGGCCAAGGTGAAGAAGCAGGTTGATGAGGAGATTATAGAGACTGGTAAGCGTACCACTATCGACCTTGGTGTTCACGGCTTGCATCCTGAGTTGATTCGTATTATTGGTAAGATGAAATACCGCAGCAGCTATGGTCAGAACCTGTTGCAGCATGCCCGTGAAACTGCCAACCTTTGCGCAGTTATGGCAAGCGAATTGGGCTTGAATCCAAAGAAAGCTAAGCGTGCCGGTCTGCTGCATGATATTGGTAAGGTGCCCGACGAGGAGCCCGAGATGCCTCATGCATTGTATGGAGCCAAGTTGGCAGAGAAGTATAAGGAGAAACCAGATATTTGCAATGCTATAGGTGCTCACCACGATGAGATGGAGATGACAACGCTTCTTGCTCCTATTGTACAGGTTTGTGATGCTATCAGCGGCGCTCGTCCTGGTGCTCGTAGAGAGATCGTGGAGGCTTATATCAAGCGTCTGAAGGATTTGGAGAATATTGCTATGAGCTATCCCGGTGTGGTTAAGACATACGCTATCCAGGCTGGTCGTGAGTTGCGTGTTATTGTAGGTGCAGACAAGATTGACGACAAACAGACGGAACTTTTGAGTACTGATATCGCAACAAAGATTCAGAATGAGATGACGTATCCTGGTCAGGTCAAGATTACTGTTATCAGAGAAACACGTTCTGTTTCTTATGCAAAATAGTATATATAATAAGGTATAGAAAAAACCTTGGGTATTCGCCCAAGGTTTTTTTTTGTTATCTTCTTGTTTTTAAAACTGCCACCATTTCTTTTTCGGTTTTTCCGGTTCCGAAGCGCCAAGTTGCTCTGTCAGAACCTGCTCGTATGTTTTGTGCTTGGAAATCATTTCATATATGGTTCCCCAGTCAGGTAAGCCACCTACATTCCTGTCGTCAATCCATATATCGGCTTTCAGTTTTCTGCTGAAATGCATGTTTCTTTCTACATCTTCCTCAGGGAAGTCTTTGTTTATGGCATAAAACTCAACGCCTCTGGCTTTACACCATTCCACGGCATCTTCCAGCAGCTTACCTTCTCTGACGCTCCATAAGATTAGTTTATGGCGATCCTGGATAAGCATCTTTAGCGTATCTGTGGCGAAGGGAATTTCCCTGCCGATCTCTGGGTATTTGTGCTCTACAATTGTACCGTCAAAATCTACTGCTATAGTCATATTCTCATAAAAAAGTTTGACGCAAAGGTATATATTTTTTACCATTAATCCTTAAATGTTTCAGTATTTAACTAAAAATCGGACTATAATGGCAGAAATATAGAATAAAAGCATTAACTTTGCCACGAAAATTTGAAAATTAAAATGAAGAAGTTTTATTCCATTCTTTCTATCCTTGCACTTGCTGCTATGATGTGCAGCTGTGTTTCAACCAAGAAGATTGTCTATTTTCAGGGATCGGATTCTCTGTTTACACAGGCACAGGAGGTAATGCAGCAGTATGAGATGAAGCTGAAGCCTGCAGACCAGATACTCGTAAAGGTGACTTGTAGTGAGCCTGAGTTGTTGTCTATCTTTGCAGACGATGTAGTTATGGGTACCTCAGGTGGTGGTCGTACAGGTTCTTCTTACCTTTCTTCTTCTACTTCCGGTGGTATGTCTAACGCTTACGGCTACACCATATCCAATGACGGATGTGTTGTTCTCCCCTCTGTCGGACGAGTTCATGTTGCCGGTCTTACAACTTTTGATGCTGCCAAGGTGATAGAGGAAAAAATCAAGGATGTTAGCAAAATCAAGGATCCTGGCGTTACTGTTAATCTGTTGAATGCACGCGTGGCAGTATTAGGAGCTGTAAAAGGTCCCAGGGTTGTCAGCCTGACCAGTGAACGTAATACCGTTCTTGATATTCTTTCACAGTGCGGGGATATCGCAGATACCGGTTTGCGCCAGAAGGTTAGACTTTATCGTGAGGTAGATGGAAAGCGAATGATGTATGAAATGGATCTTACGAAGACAGATGTCTTTAATAGTCCTGCATACTATGTTCAACAGAACGACCTGATTTACGTTGAGCCCAACAAGAGCCAGAGTATAAAGAGCAGCGCCTTCTATACGTTCTGGACTGCCGGAGCTACCATTATCAGTACATTGGCAACAGTAACTTCAATGATTTTCCTGATAAAGAACAATTAATATACTCTCTATAAATACGAAAAAGAAATGACTTCCAGTTCTTGGAGGCCATTTCTTTTTGTTTGTGTTGTTTTATTCTTCCTCTTCAGTAAAGGCAAGGAGAAGCTTGCGGAAAATTCCTGGTAAGTTTTTCTTGTAATAAATGATGTCAAACCACATTACACAATAAACAACAACAAGGAAAATTATCCAGCCTAATAGAATCTTTATAATCATAATGTATAAGTTTTCTTTCTGTTGTTAAACGTCAATCAACAAGGTGTCCTTGTCGTGATACCTGAGGGCTCTGAGTCTTTCCCATTCAGGAGCATTCATCTTCCATGTATGTGATGTGGCCTCGGAGCCAAAACTGTCGATGTGTTTCACTACCATTTTTAGTGTCATTCTGTGTATGTCGATGGCAGGAAGGTATTGCGAGGCGGTATCGGCCTCATTGTGTGTCTCAACAAGCAACTGCATATTAGTCAGTTCATCCAGTAGGATTCTTACTACAGTTTCTGGCAACTGGGTGTCCCGTGCCAGAGAACGTGCTGAATAGGCTGTGTCGCCATTAGCGAATCTCTTGCATATCTTACTCATGAGAAGCAGGCAGATTGTATCCCGATAGCGTCGACTCAAATCGTAACTCTGTCGCTCAAAGGCATAGTTCTCCATACATTGGTTGGCATAGCACAACTGTCCTCCTATCAGGCAGATGCTCCATGATATCTGCAGCAGCAACATGAAAAGAGGCAGTGCCGCAAATGATCCGTATATGGCATTATAACTGCTCAGTTTGATCTGGTAGTGGACATATAAGTATTGGATAACTGAGAATGATATTCCCGCAACTATACCGGGAACGATAACATTCTTGAACTTAACATGCGTGTTTGGCATCATCTTATACAATAAGATAAAGGCAATGCAGATGAGTACAACAGGGGACATGTGAAGGATGGTCCCTAAGGTATTGCTTAGGTACAGATAGTCGGGTAGCAGACTGCGGAATGTCATGACAGCCATATTCAGACCGCTCAAGATAATGATAATAAAGGGGAGCAGAATGAATACACTGATGTAGTCTGTAATCTTCTTGTAGATGTTGCGGGATGATTTGACAAACCAGATGGTGTTAAATGCGGTCTCTATATTCGTTGTAAGGGAGAGTAATGTGTACAGCAGGAACACAAGACCTACACCCAGGAATACGCCGCTCTTAGTATGTTGAAGGTAGGAATCTACAAACCCCAGAATAGTATCAAGGATTTCTGGATTTATTTCCAGGGATTCGCGTATTCGTTCCTCCAGAAAATTGTCAAACCCGAATCCTTTGGCAATGGCAAAGATAATGGCAAGAACGGGAACGGCAGCCAACATGCAGTTGTACGTCAGTGCAGAGGCATAGCTCATAAGGTTGTTCTTCATGATGCATTCTGTAATGATGATACTTCGTTTTATCATCCTCAGACGCCATCTTTTGAAGGGGGACAACTTCTGCTCGTTAATGTTCCAGATATAATCCAGGTTTCTCATTTTCATCTCATTAAAAATAGAAAAAGACAGTAAACTTGTAAGCCGGGTTCTGTAATCTTTTCCTTTTTGGGGGAGAAAGACGCTTGTCATTTATCTACGACCTGTGTTGCCACAGGCCTCTATCGTTCTACCCTCCAGCTCAGACGGGCCGCCTTCTCTTTTTGTTCGCTGGTATACATGAACTTTCAACTCCCGGAATGCACAGCATTGATGTCACCACCAACCTGGTAGGCTCTTACCCTGCCTTCTCACCCTTACCCTATGGAATAGGGCGGTTATTTTCTTCTGCATTATCAGACTCTCGCGAATCTCTTTCCGTTAGGAAGCGGGACGCCCTGTGTTGCCCGGACTTTCCTCTTACTCTCTTGTTGCCAAGAAAGCCAGCGACAAGCCGGTTTACTGCCTAATTCTGGGGGACAAAGGTAGTGCAAATCAAGCGAAATGCAAAATAAATAGACATTTATTTTCATTTCTTAGATGCTGTCTGCCTTCGAAATGTAGTGCCATAATTACGATTCGATGAACGATTTTCTTACAATTATTTCATGCCATGTTGTTAAACGAATGTAAATAACTTCACAGATAGCTTTTAACAACCGTTAATGAGATATGCCTCTTTGTTAAATAAAGGCAAAAAAGCGTCCCTGTATATACAGCATTCATAATAATTGATATATATTTGCATTGTTTTAATGAAGAAAAACAAGAAAATTAACAATAAAAAACAGAAATAGTTATGAAACAGACAACTAAAATGTGGATTGGAATGACTATTCTTGCATTTGCAAGTAGTGCTGTAACAGGTGCTGTGATAAAGAATACCAAAACAAATGAAGCTCCCGCACCCATTTTCGCGCCTTCTCCTGCAGCAGCTGCTGCTGTATCAGGCGGATACGTTGATTTGACATCAGCTGCAGAATCTGCTGTAAATGCTGTAGTGTACATCAAGGTTACACAAACGGGCAAGACGCAGCGCGTGACGGTTCAGGATCCGTTCAGCGATTTCTTTGGTGATTTCTTCGGTTTTGGCGGTCGTGGTCAGCAGCCTCAGCAACGTGAATACAAGGCTCCAGACAGACATGGTGCCGGTAGTGGTGTTATTATCAGCTCTGACGGCTATATCGTAACCAACAACCATGTGGTAGGCGAGGCTGATCAGATAGAAGTGAAGTTGAATGACAACCGTGAGTTCAAGGGACGTATTATCGGATGTGATGCTACTACGGACTTGGCTCTTATCAAGATAGACGGTAAGGATTTGCCTACCATCCCCATTGGTAATAGTGATGACCTGAAGTTGGGACAGTGGGTGCTGGCAGTAGGTAATCCTTTTAATCTTACCAGTACCGTAACGGCTGGTATCGTCAGTGCAAAGGCCCGTACCCTTGGTGCCAACGGTATAGAAAGTTTTATTCAGACGGATGCTGCCATCAATGCTGGTAACAGTGGTGGCGCCCTTGTGAACGAGAAGGGTGAGTTGGTTGGCATCAACGCTATGCTGTACAGCCAGACAGGTAGCTATAGCGGCTACGGATTTGCCATTCCTACTTCTATTATGAATAAGGTTGTGGCAGACCTTAAGGTCTATGGAACCGTTCAGCGTGCTGTTTTGGGTGTAAGTGGACAGGATGTGTCTAATTACATCGATAATGAAAAGGCCAAAGGCAACGATGTAGAGTTGGGAACCGTAACAGGTGTTTACATCGAAAAGATTTACGATACAAGTGCTGCAGAAGATGCTGGCTTGGAGAAGGGTGATGTGATTACCGAATTTGATGGCAAGAAGGTAAACAAGATGTCAGAGCTGCAAGAGGCAATCGCTCAGCATCGTCCGGGTGATAAGGTGACCATCAAGTATCTCAGAAACAAGAAGTCTCATACAGAGACAGTTACATTACGCAACTCTCAGGGTACAACCAAGGTTATGGAAGAGGTTGACCTCGACCAGTTGGGCGTTCAGATGAAACCTGTTTCAGACGAGGAGAAGAAGACAATGAACATTACATATGGTTTGACTATCAATGCCATCCGCAATGGTAAGATGAAGACGGCCGGAGCCGCTAAGGGCACTATCGTCCTGCAGGTTAACGACCAGAAGATGAATACCGTAGAGGATTGGGAAGAGGCTGTCAAGAGTGCCAACCAGAGTACCGACCGCACCCTTTGGATTAAGGCTCTCACCCCAAGTGGTAGAAAGGTAAGCTATGTCATTGATCTGAATGAATGATAGACTTTTGGTTTTAGACTTTGGTTAATTGAAAAGTTTCCCCGAAATCTTGTCCATTTCGGGGAAACTTCGTACATTTGCGAGTTAAAATCCTGAAATAAACTATAAGAATGAGGAAAAGCTTGTTTTATGTGTTGTTTTTCTTCGCCTGCCTGTCTTGTCAAATGGCAGAGGCTAAAGTGAAACAAAAGCCTGTTTATCTGTTTGGTTTTGCTACGTCATTTACAGATTCTTTGGCATACATTACGGATGTACAGTATATAGATTCTGCATATATAGATACCAAGACCAGGTTCCTGATAGGAAGGAACATGTATTCTGTCCAGTTGCAGCAGTACCTAGAGGATAAAGAGAGCTGTTCTCATCCTGTGACATCCATTTTCTTTTCGAAAAAGAAGGCAAAAGTAGATAAGAAGATTCTTTCTATACGTCGTAGGTACGAGAAGAATTATAACCTGAAGACCGTACCCTGCCTTTTCCGTCCGGAGAGTTATATGGGTTCGGAGATTATTGATGATTCGGGTTCTGATGGAGCTGGTAGTAAACCGAGCAAGAAAAACAAAAAATAACCCGTAATGAAGGAGCGTAAACTGTTTTATCGTGTCGGCGGTCATGCACTTTGTGTGATTTTCAAGGACGACTGTAACGACGAATCTCTGATACCTTCGTTCGCCCGTTTTAGGATAGAGGAATCAGCAGAACCCTTGCTGTTTACGCTTACGGTGGATGATTCCTTCCGTTTTAATGAAAAGGGACAGGAGATAGGACAGTTTGACTGTGGAGGCTGCAATCATGGCGTGTATTGTACAGATCGCCTTGAGTATCAGTACGAGATTTCTGACGTTCAGAATGTTTTGTGCAGTTATATGCAGGCTTCTCCTGATTTTAAGGAATGTACGGTTGCGATATTAGGTGAGACATGGAGCCAACGTAATTATGGACTCAATAACGCGCTGATGATGGCTTATGCCTTTGCTTCGGCCGACCAATATACGATGCTCATGCACGCTTCTGTTATTCGCCATCAGGGAAAGGGCTATCTGATGACAGCTCCCAGCGGGACAGGTAAAAGTACGCATACCAGGCTCTGGTATGATAATATCCCAGGGTGCGACCTGATGAATGATGATAATCCTGTGGTGAGAATTGTTGACGGGGAGGCCATTGTATATGGCAGTCCTTGGAGCGGCAAGACACCCTGTTACAGAAATATTCAGGCACCCGTTGGCGGCATTGTACGCATACAGCAGCGACCAGAGAATACCATCCGCAAGTACACTTCACTTGAGGCCTTCAGCAATTTGCTTCCTGCCATCAGTAATATGAAGTGGGACAAGCGCGTGTACAATGGTGTTTGTGACGGAATATCAGAGTTGATTCGTTTGTGTGGAATGTATGAATTGGGATGCCTCCCAGATGCTGCGGCAGCCCATCTTTGTCATGATACAATTGTAAAATGAGCATAATAAAGGCCATCATACGCTTTCTGCTGGAAGTCTTGCTGACTCCGTTCCGCTATTTCAATAAGCAAAGAAACGGTGTTGCCCCGTCTGAGGTTAAGCACGAGTTACCCAATGATGTTTTTCTGGGACTTGTCTCGGAGAAATTGGCTGAGGGGCATACGGCGGTAATATGGGTCAAGGGATACAGCATGCGTCCTTTCATCGAGTATGGCAGGGATAAGGTAAAACTGTCTGCGGCAGATACCTATCATGTGGGGGATGCTGTATTGGCAGAGATAGCCAAGGGACATTACGTCTTGCACCGCATCATAGAGAAAGAGGGTAATAAAATAACTTTGCAGGGAGACGGAAATGTGACGGGCATGGAGTATTGTACCACAGCAGATATCAGAGGCATGGTTACAGAGTATATCCGTCCAAACAGGACACTCTCGGCTGATGATGCCTGCCTAAAGAGGAAGATACGCATCTGGCGAATATTGCGCCCCATCAGACGTTATCTGCTTTTCCTCTATAAAGCTGTTATTTAATAAACTGTAAACCGTAAACAAAAACAATATGAAAATCAACGAAGGTTTTGAACTCCGTACTGTTTGCGACGAGAATGTGATTGTTGCTTATGGTCGTAAGAATATTGACTTCAGTAAGGTTATCAGCCTGAACGATTCTGCTGCTTATCTGTGGAATGCTGTTGTAGGCAAGGAATTTACTTGTCAGGAACTGACCGACCTGCTCTGCAAGGAATATGATGTAGATGCGGAGACCGCTCAGAATGACGCTGCCCAGATGGTTGCCAGTTGGAAGGAGTTAGGTTTAGTTTCTGATTAAATGGAGTGGATACTTGACATCTTGCAGGAGATGGGAATGACGCTTAGGCTTCCCGCATCCTTTGTCGTAATAGAGTTCATCGGTACCTTTGCCTTTGCTATTTCCGGAATCCGTCTGGCATCGGCAAAGCAGTTTGATGTTTTCGGTGCCTGGATTGTAGGTATGGCTACGGCCATTGGCGGAGGAACCATGCGCGACCTGATGTTAGGTGTTAACCCGTTCTGGATGACCAACAGTATCTATTTTATCTGTTGCGGATTAGCCGTCCTATGGGTGATGGCATACGGAAAGTACCTTATTCGCCAGAAGAATACTTTGTTTATCTTCGATACCATAGGATTGGCATTGTTCAACGTAATCGGTATCGAGAAGACGCTGAATATGGGTTTCCCTTACTGGACAGCCATCACAATGGGAACCATAACAGGTGCAGCAGGCGGTGTTATCCGAGATGTGTTTATCAATGAGGTGCCGCTTATCTTCCGCAAGGAAATATATGCCTTAGCCTGTGTAGCCGGTGGCATTGTCTATGCCATATGCCATTGGTGGGGAATGTCGGTTGAGATCAATGCTTTGCTGAGCAGTCTTATGGTGATACTCATCAGGGTGCTGGCCGTAAAATATCATTGGGTGCTTCCCAGATTGAAGGGCGAAGAAGATTTATCTTAAAAAGACAGGAAACCATGAAAAAAGTGTTTTTGTTTCTTTTTTTTGTTCCTTATCTGGCATTGGCTCAGGTACAGCGTATTTATGACGAGAACGTAAAAACGCTTACGGTGGTTGTGGATGACGACCCTACCTTGCCTCCCATCTTTTCCTTGAGGAAAAGGCACACACTGTCCATCGAATGGGATGAGATGAGCCACGACTACCAGCGGTACGTCTATCACCTGCAGCATTGCAATGCTGACTGGGAACCGTCTGACGAGATTTTCGAAAGTGATTTCATGGCAGGACTGAACAATCAGCTGGTCGAGGAATACGAGAAGAGTTTTAACACCACCCAGATTTATACACATTACCGTTTGCGCTTGCCTTCGCAGCAACTGCGGCCGTTGTTGAGCGGCAACTATTGTCTTCAGATTTTTCATGAAGATGATGATATGCGGGAAGATACGCCAGTTTTGGAAGCCCAGTTCTGCCTGTATGAGAATGAGGCAAACATCAGGACGCAGGTGAGCAGCAATACCGATGTGGACTTCAACAGAGACCATCAGCAAGTGACGCTTGCCGTGGGCTATGGGACGCTCAACGTGGTAGATCCCCAGCGTGAGCTGAAGGTCGTTGTCTTCCAAAACCAGCGGTGGGATAACCGTGTTACAGGTCTTGTTCCTAATATCCGTAATAATGCCGGGATAGAGTTTACGCACAACAGAAACCTTATTTTTCCAGCAGGAAGCGAGTTTCACCGGTTCGAAATATTGGATGTCCATCGGACCTCGATGGGAGTGGAGCGTATGGAGTGGTTCGATCCATACTATCATGCAACGCTTTACCCAGAGCAGCCTCAGCACAACTATAGTTTTGTGAAGGACCAGAATGGTGTATATGTGCTCAGGAGCTCTGATGATATCGACGATGCTACCACGGCAGAGTATGTGGTGGTGCATTTCTATCTGCAAGCGCCCAGACTCCCTGGTGGTGATGTCTATGTTTGCGGACTATGGACAGGTGAACCCTTTAACCCTGATTGCCGGATGGAGTACGACGAGATAAACCATCTGTATCATGCTGCAGTATTACTGAAGCAGGGATATTACAGCTATCAGTATAGACAGGAAGATGGAGCTACGGCTCGCACAGAGGGCGATTTCTATCAAACCGAGAACGAATATAGCGTACTGGTCTATTATCGTGGACAAGGAGCACGATACGATCGTCTGGTAGGTTATTCGACAACTAAAACGGGGCAGCCATGAAACACTTCCTATTATCAGCCTCACCCCTAACCCCTCTCCGAGGAGAGGGGAACTCATCCGGGGAGAGGGGGACTTGGTTTCCATTATTGTTATCGTTTTTGTTAACGTTAACGTTCCCGTTATCATTACCAGTCCAAGCCGTTACTTACGAGTGGGAAGACAGCACCCGTGTAGCTAATATGCTGCAGGAAGCAAGGCTTCACGCCGAGGACCAGAATATGGTTCTCTATTTTGCCCACCAGTTTCTGGACACTCCGTATGTGGGGCATACGTTAGAGGTAAATGAGGAGGAGAGTCTGGTGGTCAATCTACGTCAACTGGACTGTACCACTTTTGTTGAGACCGTGATGGCTTTGACATTGGCCTTCTATCATGATGGACAGGGTTGGGATGATTACTTATGGTGGCTCCAAACCATCCGTTATGACAAAGGTAAGATGGACGGCTATTGTAGCCGTAACCATTATTTCAGCCAGTGGATAAACAGCAATTCCCGGTTGGGGCTGGTAGAAGAGCAGACGGGGGATGCTTCCGCAGACCATTATCCCTTTGTTGCCACCCAGCAGTTGCAGCTCAGTTTCATGAGCACGCATCCCGAGTATTATGCCATGCTAAAGAATCATCCCGAGCGCGTAAAGACAATGGCTTCGTTGGAACGGGAGCTGTCGGGGACAGAAGTACATTACATTCCTGCCAGTCTTCTTGACAAATCGGCAGAAGAACTGAGATATATTAAGGACGGAGATATTCTGGCCTATGTCACTAACAAAAACGGTTTGGATATAAGCCATGTGGGATTTGCCGAATGGGGAAAGGATGGAAAGCTTCATGTACTGAATGCCAGCAGCATATATAAGAAGGTGATCTTAGAACCTATGACGCTGTACCAGTATGCAAAGAAACAACCCGCTATGTTGGGAATTAGGGTGATAAGAGGCCTCACCCCTAACCCGAACCCCGTCGCGAATGGGGATTCCCCTTCGGGCCTCCGTCAGAATCGTAGATTCTTCCCCTCATCAGGCACAGAAAGACATTCAGTCTTTCTTCCAAAGGGTCTTCTTCGCCCCTTTGTGGGGCCGGAGCCACATTCAGTGGCTCCTCTAAAGACCCCAGTCGCTCCCGTGGGCGAGGGGAACTGGGGAGTTAAAATGGAAGTTAAAAGGGACGAAACTGATACACGTGTAGAACTGTCGTCAACGAGTGCGAACGAGTTAACTTCCAGCACGAAGTGCTTAACTTCTCAGGGATGAAAGCCCGATAACTTCAAAGAAATGAATAATAACAGATAAAATAAGTCCTCATAACTTTGGCTCCCTCTCCCACGGGAGAGGGCGGGGGGAGAGGCTGTAATTATGAAAAATAAAGCTGCACTTTGGGTTCCTACCCTTTATTTGGGAGAATCGCTCCCGTTCTCAGCAGTAATGCTGATTTCGGTTATCATGTTCAAGGATTTTGGTTTGACTGACGGTCAGATCACAGTTTACACCGGTTGGCTGGGCCTGCCGTGGGTTATTAAGCCGCTGTGGAGTCCTTTCATTGATAACTTCAAGACCAAGCGTTGGTGGATTTTGTCTATGCAGTTCCTGATGGGAATTGCCTTGGCAATGGTTGCCTTTACGCTCCCAACGTCCTACTGGTTACAGAGTTCGCTGGCCATCTTCATGTTGATTGCTTTTGCAAGTGCAACACATGATGTGTCGGCAGATGGATTCTATATCATCGGACTGAGAGAGAAGGATCAGGAATTGTATGTGGGTGTGAGAAACACCTTCTATCGCATTGGTATGGTAATAGGGCAGGGAGGTCTGGTGCTGTTGGCCGGCTATCTGCAAGACGGTAAGTTGGGAGCAGCCTTCCAGTCGGCATCCGCCTCATGGATGGTTATTTTCCTGATATTGGGTATACTGATGATCCTGCTTGCCACCTATCATAGCGTGTTGTTGCCAAAGGTCGAGACATCGCTGCATAACGATTTCAACCTGAAGACCCAGCTGATAGAGTTCTGGAATACGCTGAAGGTGTTTGCCACAAAGCCCCACGTCATCACAGCCCTGATGTTTATCCTCTTGTTCCGTTTGCCAGAAGGCCTTCTGACGAAGATTGTGCCGTTGTTCCTTACTCGCGGAGCAGAAGAGGGCGGCCTGGGAATGAGTAACGTAGATTTCGGATTGGTTTATGGAACCTTGGGTGTTATCGGCTTGCTGGCTGGTGGAATCATAGGTGGCTGGGCTGTTTCCAAATGGGGGCTGAAACGATGCCTGTGGCCTCTTGTCCTGTGTATCACATTGCCGGATATCGTATATGTTTTCCTTAGCTATTTCCCCACAGACCAGTTATGGATTACGGGAACCTGTGTCTGCATTGAGCAGATTGGCTATGGTCTGGGATTTGCCGCATACACGTTGTTCCTTGTTACCTTCTCACGAGGTGACCGCAGTACGGCAGTCTTTGCCATTTGTACGGCAGGACAGTATTTGGGAGGTGTGATGTTGCCAGGAATGGTTTCCGGATTGATATCAGAGAATGTAGGTTATCAGTCCTTCTTCCTCATCGTCATGGCCTTCTGCCTTGTAACCTTTACCGTCACAGCTTTGGTCAAGATTCCGAAGAGCTGATAGGCGGTCTGCATACTTATTAATCTATGCACCCCAAAAACCTTGAGTAAACTCACCCAAAATAACCCTTGCTTCATTCCCTATATCTGAATGAGTCGTTGAGATAGTCTGAACAACTCATTCAGATAGTCTCTATACCCCTAAGAGATAGTCTCAATGAGTCAAAGAGACGGTCTGAATGATTCATGGAGACTATCTAGATGAGGCAAAGGTGACAAAGCCAAATTTTCCAGCTTATTTGTGATAATTATCTAACTTGATTTTGACCAAAAATCAAGTTAAATAATTTATTTTCCAAGTTGATTAATTAAAGATAAAGTCTGTTTTTGTAACACCTTGGCCATAGATGGTCTTGAAATCGTTCTTCATGGAGATAACGTAGTAGCCGGCTTCGCGCCATTTTGCTTCGCGCTTTGCCCCTTCTGTCAGGTCGGCATGGTCACGGACATCATCGTCTGCCACCAGCATGAAGACTGCGGTGCGGTGCTCCTTGTTGCTCAGGCAATAATTGTGCATAGCGCAATCGCCGCTGCTATTACCGAACGAGAGCACGGGCACTTTGCCAATCTCCTGACCAATCTGAATGACCTTGTTGTTCTTTATGTTCTTAAGGACAAGGCTGTCTGTACGTATCAGATATTCCTCTTTACCCATGGTGTATTCAACACCGGGCTCCTCGTCCTGCTTGTTTGTCTTGAGCCATACATCCATGCCTATAATCCTGTTTGTTGGGATGCCGAGAGGTTCTACCAGAGTGCGGCAGACAAAACGGTCGGAACCCGATACAACATAAAAGGTGAATCCGTTGGCCTTCAGATAGTCCATCACCTCGAGCATGGGCTTGTAGAAACTCTGGCCATAGGTCATCCCCGTGAATCCGTTGGCCGGCGTGGCGGCATAGGCTTTCACGAAACTGTCAAATTCTGCAAGGGTCATTCCGGCATATGCCTTGGCTGCAGCACGGGCGTGAATCATGTCGAAATGGTCGGGGAGAGCCTTCCCTGTACGTACGAAATCGCGAATGTCCTGTGCTGCCTGACGCACATCTTCGGGAGCCTTGTCGCGATACGAGGGATCGTCGAAGACGCGGTATTCGATCAGGTTGTACTCAAAATAAGTGGGATAGAGTTCACCCAGGAAGGTACCGTCCATATCGAAGGTGGCAATACGGTCTTCTGCGTTGATGTAGTTGGATGACTTGGGGTCGGTCACATCCTCCACATACGCCTTCAAAGCCGTCAGGGCATCGCATTGGTTCCAGGAGGGGAAATAATCTTTTGGGGAGGGAGGCGTGACGACTTCCTTGTTACACGATGTAAATACGATTGCGCCACATAGGATAATCAGGATGGTGGCGAACATCCACAGCTTAGTCTTTTTCATGTTTTTTTATTGTTGGTATTTAGTTTAGTGTTTGCTTATTTCTTTATGAGGGGGTGGAGGTGGTTTTGTGTAGGCATTTTATCAGTATCCAGCAAACGGGTGCTGCGAGGGTGTTTATAAGGAAGAACTGGTGATAGCCCAACCACGACACCAGCCAGCCGCTTGCCATCATGGGCAGGAGCATACAGGTAGCTACAAGGGGAACGCTGAGCAGGTTGGCACAGTTGCGGTAACGTTCGCCGGAAATCATGGCAATGGGAACGCGACAGATGCATAAGCCTAGGCCAAAGAGCAGCTGGGCATGAAAGGTGGCAACGCACAGTGCTGCTAAGTCTGTGGGCGTCTCTATGGTCATGAAAAGATAGACAGCCGGAGAAAGACCCAGTACCAAGGTCAGGGGCCAGAACAGTTTCTCGGAAGGAATCCATCGCATCAGGCTCCGCCCGATGGTCAGTCCCAGTGTAAAGGCTATCACACCTACGGTTCCTTGGGCAAAACCTATCTCCTGAATGGTGCATCCAAGACCGCCGTTTGCTACCTTGTCGAATAGATAATGTACGCGTGCGAAAAACATCAGACTTTGAGGTACCAGCATCAGGAACACGCATAATACATATACCCACCAGTGGGGCTGTTTCCTGATACGTTCTATCACATGCACTTCGGCCATTACAGATGCTCCCATGCTGTATTTACGCATCTGGTTTCCTATTTGCGGATTCCGAAGTATAAGGATGTGCAGTACCGTGAAGAACATAAAGGCACCGGCTGTCATATAACAGCCCATTGCCCACGAATGCCTTATTTGACGGAAAAACACTTCCAGGTTGCCAACCAATATGATCAGCACACCATACGTCAGGATGACTGCCAACTGGGCAGAGGTAATCTTAAGATTGGTATAGTACCTTTGCTGGCGGGAAAAGAGCATGCGCTCGTAATACATACGGGCGGCTAATTCGTGCCATGCCACCAGAAAACTGGTGAGCATCAAGGCTCCAAAGACATACCATATTCCTTGGGTGAACGCGCCTGCAAGGGTAAACAGGGTGATGCAAAGCAACCCCTCGATAAGTAGCAGCACCTCCCTGAAATGGCCAACCCTGCGCACCCATGTCCTAAGAAAGGATTTGAGTATGCAGGGTAGGAACAATAAGGCTGCCAATGCAGTAGATATGGTGATAGATGCTCCTATCTGCAGGAACATTAGCAAAGCCACAAAGGTTACGATGGCAGAGGGAATCTCCTCGGCTGCAAAGAGCGTGCTTATCCAGATTCCCGGCCTCATATGCTTAGTAACTTCTTGCTATCAGGACGCGAGCCTTGGCAGGCTTTCCGCTTACCATATCGGTACCAGGAGTCTGCTCCACGCCGAAGGGGACGCAACGTATGGTAGCCTGTGTCTCCTCCTTGATCTGAGCCTCGGTCTCGGCTGTACCGTCCCAATGGCAAAGGAAGAAACCGCCATCCTTTACGCGCTCCTTGAACTCCTCGTAGTTGTCGCACTCATAGATATGAGCATCGCGATAGGCCTTAGCCTTCTGGAAGATGTTCTGCTGAATGTCGTCCAACAGGTTCTTGATGTACTGCTCAATACCTTCGATGCTTACATTTTCCTTCTCCAGCGTGTCACGACGCATGATTTCCACAACGCCCTGTTCGAGGTCGCGAGCGCCCAGAACCAAACGTACGGGAACACCCTTTAACTCATAGTCGGCAAACTTGAAGCCGGGACGCTTGTTGTCGGCATTGTCGTACTTAACGCTGATGCCCAGTGCCTTCAAATTCTTGACAATCTCTTCTGCCTTAGCATCGAGCTGCTCCATCTGAGCGAGCTTGCCGATAGGAATGATAACTACCTGAGTGGGAGCCAATGCAGGAGGAAGAACCAGACCGTTATCGTCAGAGTGCGTCATGATAAGTGCACCCATCAGACGTGTGCTGACACCCCAACTGGTAGCCCAGGCGTATTCGGGCTTGTTCTCTTTGTTCAGGAACTGAACGTCGAATGCCTTACCGAAGTTCTGACCCAGGAAGTGGCTGGTACCGCTCTGCAGTGCCTTGCCGTCTTGCATCATGGCCTCGATGGTATAGGTGTCGAGAGCACCGGCAAAACGCTCTGTCTCGCTCTTTACACCCTGAATAACGGGAACGGCCATGTAGTTCTCTGCAAAGTTGGCATATACCTTCAGCATCTGCTGGGCACGTGCTTCTGCCTCCTCGCGGGTGGCATGAGCAGTGTGTCCCTCCTGCCACAGAAACTCGCTGGTACGCAGGAACAGACGGGTACGCATCTCCCAACGCATCACGTTACACCACTGATTGACGAGCAGGGGCAGGTCGCGATAGCTGTGAATCCAGTTCTTGAAAGTATTCCAGATGATAGTTTCTGATGTAGGACGGATGATAAGCTCCTCTTCCAGGCGTGCTGCAGGGTCAACGACTACACCGTCATGTGTTTCATTGGTCTTCAGACGATAGTGGGTAACTACGGCACACTCCTTGGCAAAGCCCTCAACGTGCTCAGCCTCCTTAGAGAGGAAACTCTTGGGGATAAGCAAGGGGAAATAAGCATTCTGAACACCAGTCTCCTTAAACATGTCGTCCAATACGCGCTGCATCTTCTCCCAAATAGCATATCCGTAAGGCTTGATGACCATACATCCACGAACATCAGACTGCTCTGCCAAATCGGCTTTTACCACCAATTCGTTGTACCATTTGCTATAGTCCTCGCTGCGTTTTGTGAGGAATTCCAATTCTTTTGCCATATGTATTTTGTCTTTTTTATTTATCAGAAAAATGAGGTTTAACCCTATTTCTATGTTAAAACCGCTGCAAAAGTACTAAAAAAACGTGGATTTTGCATGCTTCTTTCCAAAAATGTGTAACTTTGCGGTAATTTTGACAAGTTAAGGAAATGTGTAACATTTAAATTGATGAGTAAAATGAAAGGTTTAAAAAGTTTTGCCGGAGCTCTTTCTGTAGCTCTCTTGGTTTCTGGTTGTAACATGAATAATACCACTAAAGGTGGTCTTATTGGTGGTGCCGGTGGTGGTGCTTTGGGTGCAGGTTTAGGTGCAGCTATCGGTGCTTTGGCTGGCGGTTCAAACGGTGCTAAGTTGGGCGCAGCTATCGGTGCCGGTGTAGGTGTTGCCGGTGGTACTACAGCAGGTATCCTCATTGGTAAGAAGATGGATAAGGCTAAGGCTGCTGCCGAGGCTGTATCTGATGCTCAGGTAGAGACGATTACTGATAAGAACGGTTTGGAAGGCATTAAGGTTACTTTCGATAACGGTATTCTCTTCAAGGTAGGTAAGAGCGATTTGCAGGCTAAGGCACAGAATTCATTGCGCCAGTTTGCCAACAACGTGCTGAACGTATATACCGACTGTGATGTCGCCATCTACGGTTTTGCCAGCAGCGATGGTTCAGATGCTACAAACCTTACTTTGAGCCAAAGCCGTGCAAACTCTGTAAAGGCTTTCCTTCTGGGTTCTTGCGGTGTTAACAGCAAGCAGATTAAGGGTGCTACCGGTTTAGGTGAGGATCCCCAATATCTGATTTATGATGCCAACGGCAAGGAGGATGTTCATGCCAGCCGTCGTGTAGAGGTTTATCTGTATGCCAGCGAGGCAATGATTAATGCTGCTAACGCAGGTACTTTGCAGTAAAGCCCCCTCCCCGCTTCCCCTTTAGGGGAGTGCTTAATTATGCTCAAGAAAATTCAGAAAATATTGCGATGGATTGTGCTCCTGTTTTTCGGGAGCACAATCCTTGCTGTTGTAGCCTACCGTTGGGTGCCCGTATATGTTACGCCTCTGATGGTAATCCGTTGCTGCCAACAGGTGGCTCATGGCGAGAAACTCAGGCTCAAACATCATTG
This sequence comes from Bacteroidaceae bacterium, assembly GCA_024683455.1. Taxonomy (GTDB): domain Bacteria; phylum Bacteroidota; class Bacteroidia; order Bacteroidales; family Bacteroidaceae; genus Physcousia. The sequence goes on along the minus strand of JAIKYE010000012.1, from coordinate 13,715 downwards.
GGTTCCCCTTGATGAAATGTCTATCTACATGCCCGTTGCCGTGATGGCCAGCGAAGACCAGTTGTTCCGTGAACATCACGGTTTTGATCTTAAGGCCATCAATGCAGCTATAGAAGAGAGTAGGGCAGGCAAGCGTCACAGGGGCGGAAGCACCATATCACAGCAAACGGCCAAAAATGTCTTTCTTTGGCCTGCCCACAGTTGGGTCCGTAAGGGATTGGAACTCTATTTTACGGGCTTGATAGAGCTTATCTGGGGCAAACACAGAATCATGGAAGTCTATCTCAATTCCATAGAGATGGGCGATGGAATTTATGGAGCCGAAGCGGTAGCGCAGCAACACTTCGGGCGTACCTCTTCCGAGCTTACCCGTGCCAATTGTGCACTCATTGCTGCCACTTTACCTAATCCGTTGAAATTTAGTAGCAAAAATCCATCTTCTTATATGCTGAAACGTCAGACTGCAATCATGAAACAGATGCGTCATATTGACGTTTTTCCTAAAAAATAATGGTCAAAATGCACTTTTTGTTATGTAGATTTTGCAATTTGACTAAAAAAGACTATCTTTGCACCGATAAAATAATATATTTCGGGTATATTAGAGACATTCTTTCGGATTCATCAGTTTCTAGTGGAACATACAGAGGCTCCTGTAAGGAGAGCTTTGATGGATGAAATTGATTGGAAACAGCGTTTGATCGGAATTAAGGGTAGTAGGGGAGTAGGTAAGACAACGTTCCTGCTTCAGTATGCAAAAGAGCACTTTGGTCCTCGGGATAAAAGATGCTTGTACATCAACATGAACAACTTTTATTTCCAAGGCAAGACTTTGTTCCAGTTTGCTCAGGAGTTCCAGCAGGCTGGCGGTCAGGTGTTGCTTATCGACCAAGTGTTCAAGCAGCCAGACTGGAGCCATGAGTTGCGTCTGATTTACAATCGTATCCCCCGTCTGCGTGTTGTCTTCACCGGTAGTAGTGTCATGCGTCTCAAGGATGAGAATCCTGAGTTGAACGGCATTGTTGACAGCTACAACCTCCGCGGTTTCTCTTTCCGTGAATACCTGAATCTGATGACTGGTGAGAATTTCAAGGCATACAGCATCCGTGAAATTCAGAACCGTCACGAGCGCATTGCCCAGGAGGTACTGGCAAAGGTAGATCCCCTGGAGCATTTCCGCAACTATCTGCATCATGGCTACTATCCCTTCTTCTTGGAGAAAAGCAACTTCAGCGAGAATCTGCTGAAGACCATGAACATGATGATAGAGGTGGATATCCTGCTCATCAAGCAAATCGACCTAAAGTATCTGAGCAAGATAAAGAAGCTTCTCTATCTGTTGGCAACAGGTGGAACAGGTGCTCCCAATGTCAGCCAGTTGGCCAGCGATATGCAGACCAGTCGTGCTACGGTCATGAACTATATCAAGTACCTGAGCGATGCCCGATTGCTCAACATGATATACCGTCACGGTGACGAATTCCCCAAGAAACCTTCAGGCTTGTATTTGCATAACACAAACCTTATGTACGCCATGACTCCTGGCAAGATTGAAGAAGAGACACTCATGGAAACCTTCTTCCAGAATGCCCTCTGGGGACGTCATAAGGTAGAGGCTGGTGACCGCAGCAGCACGTTTATTGTTGACGGTAAGCAGCGTTTCCGTATCTGTCTGGAGCATCCCAAGCGAAAGAATACAGATGTATTGTATGCACTTTCCGGTATTGCAGAAGGTGCTGAACAGGAGATACCTGTCTGGGTATATGGATTCCTGTACTAATACGCATTTTTGAGGTACAAAAGAAGTTATTATAATTTTCACTTTATTATGGCAAAAGAAAAGAAATTTGTGACATGGGATGGTAACACCTGTGCCGGACATGTAGCCTATATGTTCAGCGAGGTTGCTGCTATCTATCCCATCACTCCTTCATCTCCCATGGCGGAGCATGTCGATGAGTGGGCCGCTCAGGGGCGTAAGAACCTTTTCGGCGACACAGTAATGGTGCAGGAGATGCAGTCTGAGGCTGGTGCAGCAGGTGCTGTACATGGTTCTCTTCAGGCTGGTGCACTTACAACCACATTCACAGCATCTCAGGGTCTTCTGTTGATGATCCCTAACATGTACAAGATTGCAGGTGAGCTGCTTCCTTCAGTATTCCATGTATCAGCTCGTACCGTAGCTACTCATTCATTGTGTATTTTCGGTGACCATAGCGATGTTATGGCTTGCCGTCAGACTGGCTTTGCTATGTTGGCAGAGGGTTCTGTTCAGGAGGTTATGGACCTCTCAGCAGTAGCTCACTTGGCAGCTCTCGAGGCTCGTGTTCCTTTCATCAACTTCTTTGACGGTTTCCGTACTTCTCACGAGTACCAGAAGGTAGAGCTGATAGAGGAAGATGATGTACGCGACTTGGTAAACCAGAAGGCTCTTACCGAGTTCCGCTCTCGTTGCCTTTCTCCTGAGCATCCTCAGGCTAAGGGTATGGCTGAGAACCCCGAGACATTCTTCGCTCACCGCGAAAGTTGCAACCGTTACTACGATGCAGTTCCTGCTATTGTAGAGAAATATATGGCCGCTATCTCAGAGCGTACAGGTCGTAAGTATGAGCTCTTCAGCTACTATGGTGCTGAGGATGCTGAGCAGGTTATCATCATGATGGGCTCAGGTACTGAGGCTGCTCGCGAGGCTATCGACTATGCTAATGCCAATGGCAAGAAGTATGGTTTGGTAAGCGTTCACCTGTATCGTCCCTTCAGCGTAGAGCATCTGTTGAAGGCTGTTCCCGCTTCTTGCAAGCGCATTGCTGTTCTGGACCGTACCAAGGAGCCCGGAAGCAACGGCGAACCTCTGTTGCTCGACGTAAGAGATGCCTTCTACGGCAAGGAGAATGCTCCCGTTATCGTAGGCGGTCGTTACGGTTTGGGTTCTGCCGACGTGACTCCCACCATGATTCTCAGCGTTTATGAGAACTTGGAGTTGCCTCAGCCCAAGAACCACTTCACCGTAGGTATCGTAGATGACCTCACCTTCACCTCTCTGCCTGCTAAGGAAGAGATGGCACTTGGTGGCGAGGGTATCTTCGAGGCTAAGTTCTTCGGTCTGGGTGCCGACGGTACCGTAGGTGCTAACAAGAACTCAGTTAAGATTATCGGTGACAATACCAACAAGTATTGCCAGGCATACTTCTCTTACGACTCTAAGAAGTCCGGTGGTTTCACCTGCTCTCACTTGCGCTTCGGTGACACCCCCATCCGCAGTACTTATCAGATTAAGACTCCTAACTTCGTGGCTTGCCACGTTCAGGCTTATCTGCGTATGTACGATGTACTGCGTGGTCTTCGTCAGAACGGTCAGTTCCTGTTGAACACTATCTTCGATGGTGAGGAGCTGGTTAACTTCCTGCCCAACAGCGTAAAGAAGTACTTCGCTCAGAAGAATATTACCGTTTACTATATCAACGCAACCAAGATTGCTCAGGAGATTGGTTTGGGCAACCGTACCAATACCATCCTGCAGTCTGCTTTCTTCCGCATTACCGAGGTTATCCCCGTAGAGTTGGCAGTAGAGCAGATGAAGAAGGCTATCGTTAAGTCTTATGGCAAGAAGGGTGAGGATGTTGTAAACATGAACTTCGCTGCCGTTGACCGCGGTTGCGAGTACAAGACTTTAGCCGTTGATCCTGCATGGGCTAACCTGCCAGATGATGAGGCTATCGTTCGTGACGAGCCTGCATTCGTTTCTAACTTGGTTCGTCCTATCAACGCTCAGAATGGTGCCGACCTGCCTGTAAGTGCTTACAAGGGCTATGAGGATGGTGCTTGGGAGCAGGGTACCGCTGCTTATGAGAAGCGTGGTGTTGCCGGCTTCGTTCCTGTTTGGAACCCCGAGAACTGTATCCAGTGTAACAAGTGTGCCTTTGTTTGTCCTCACGCTTGTATCCGTCCTATCGTTATGGACGACGAGGAGGTTAAGAACTTCCAGGGTGCTTCTCTCGAGATGAAGGCTCCCGCTGCTATGAAGGGTATGCACTTCGTAATGCAGGTAGGTGTTAAGGACTGTCTGGGTTGCGGTAACTGTGCAGATGTTTGTCCTGGCAATCCTAAGTTGGGCAAGGCCCTCACAATGGTTGCTTACGACGACTCTTCTGAGGCTGCTGCCAAGGAAGCTGCCAACTGGGAATACTGCGTTAAGAACGTTAAGAGCAAGCAGGATCTTGTTGACATTAAGCAGAGCCCCAAGAACAGCCAGTTCGCTACTCCTCTCTTCGAGTTCAGCGGCGCTTGCTCTGGTTGTGGTGAGACTCCTTACGTTAAGTTGATTTCTCAGCTCTTCGGTGACCGTCAGATGGTTGCTAACGCTACAGGTTGTTCTTCTATCTACTCAGGTTCTATCCCCTCTACTCCTTATACTAAGAACGAGAAGGGTCAGGGTCCCGCATGGTCTAACTCACTGTTCGAGGACTTCTGCGAGTATGGCATGGGTATGGTATTGGCTAACAAGAAGATGAAGCTGCGTATCACCGCTCTCTTGAACGAGCTCATTGCCGGTGATAAGGCAAGTGCAGAGTTCAAGGCTGCCGCTCAGAACTGGATTGAACAGCAGAACGATGCTGACGGCTCTAAGGCTGCTGCCGCTGCTCTGAAGCCCTTCATTGCTGAGGGTGTTAAGGCTGGTTGCCCCGCATGTGCTCAGCTCAAGGAATTGGAGCACTACCTGGTAAAGCGTTCACAGTGGATTATCGGTGGTGACGGTGCTTCTTACGATATCGGTTACGGTGGTCTCGACCATGTAATCGGTTCTGGCGAAGACGTCAACATCTTCGTTATCGATACCGAGGTTTACTCTAACACCGGTGGTCAGGCTTCTAAGGCTACTCCTATCGGTGCTATTGCTCAGTTCGCTGCCAACGGTAAGCGTGCCGGCAAGAAGGACCTTGGTCTTATGCAGGCAACCTATGGCAATGTATATGTTGCTCAGGTAGCTATGGGTGCTGATCAGAGCCAGTGCTTGAAGGCCTTCCGCGAGGCTGAGGCTTGGCACGGTCCTTCACTCATCATCGGTTATGCTCCCTGTATCAACCACGGTCTGAAGGCCAAGGGCGGTATGGGTAAGAGCCAGGCTGAGGAGGCTAAGGCTGTAGAGTGCGGTTACTGGCAGTTGTGGCGCAACAATCCTGCTTTGGCTGAAGAGGGCAAGAACCCCTTCCAGTTGGATAGCAAGGAGCCCCAGTGGGATAAGTTCCAGGAATTCCTCGAGGGTGAGGTTCGTTTCCTCTCTCTGAAGAAGGCTGCTCCCGCAGAGGCACAGGAACTCTACGATGCTTGTAAGGCTGCTGCACAACGTCGCTACAAGAGCTACGTTCGCAAGACTCAGGAAGACTGGAGTCTGTAATAAGACTTTAGATTATATGCAAAAGTAAAGGGGTGACCAAATCGGTCACCCCTTTACTTATATTGGCCTCTCCCCCCGCCCTCTCCCGTGGGAGAGGGGGCTGAAGTTATGAGGACTTGTTTTATTCATTTTTGTAGTTAGAGGAAGTTAGAGGAAGTTATCGCTTCGCTCGCCCTTCGGGCAGAAGTTAAAGCCGATAGTTATGCACGTGCTACAGCCGGTAACTTTCATTTTTCACTTTTCACTTTTCACTTAAAAGAGCACCTTTTTCCCATTCACAATGTTTATTCCCTTCTGAGGCTTGCTCAACTTCTGACCACTTAGGTTGTAAATACTTCCCTCGCCCACGGCAGAGGGGTTGGGGGTGAGGCTGTTAATTCCGTCCTCGGAATCGGAATCTCCGAAGAAAATCCTTGTCTCAGAGATATCGCTGATTGTTAGACCCTTCAGTTGGAAGTACGCACGGCAGGCACCGATGGTGGCTCCTGCTTTGGGATAGTAGAGGGTGTTGTCGGCTCCGAGGAAGAGAATGCTCGTGTTTGTGTCAGTGAACGACAGGGGAGCATACGTTCCCACGAAATCTACGTAAGATGTCTCCTCGGGCGAAGCATCTGAGCAGATGGTGACACCATCGAATTGCGGATTCTCGATGTTCTTATAAGATGTAGTCGATGGTCCAACTACGTCTAGATCCAGGTATCCTTGGCTGTCAGTAAACCATTGATTACCAAGAGCCGTTGATAACTGGGCTGATGTCATATTACTGCAATTTATACCTTGTGTTGGGGTGCCACCAGCACTGCTAATCTCGTCCTTGTAACAATTACTGATGGAAGTTGCTCCGCCATTTACACACAGAAGTTCAACCTTTGTCTTGTTTCCGATAAGTAAATACCCGCTAACAAGGCAGTTCCGGATGGTGTGAGAACCACCGCCATCACCCCAGCCATAGATGATGCCCAAATATTGTGCATTTTCATCATGGACGATTATGTCGGCATAGCAGTCGCTGATGGTTGTGTTTGATGTTGTACCATGGCCTAATAAACCGCCTATATGCGTAGCGCTAGAGAATAATTCGGTTTTTACCGCACAGTTGTGTATGTTGTTGGTACCGCTCAGTGCGAAGCCCACAAGGCCAGCGCTGTGGAGGCCGCCTTTAACGGTACCATTAGTCCACAGATACTGTATGGTGGCACCTTTGATATAGCGGAAGGGGGCAGCACATTCTGTACCTCCATCAATTTTGAGTTTGAGATTATGACCGTTTCCGTCAAAGGTTCCACAGAAAGGATGTTGAGCCGTTCCCACCATGGTTGAAACATTTTCAACATCTTTTCCTAAAACCACCTTTTTCCCGGCATACGTTTTGCCGTTGTTCACACTCTCGGCAAAGGCATTCCAGTCGGCGGTTGTGTTGATAGTGAGATAGGGGGCATTGTTCCACTTTACAAGGTAGGGCTCACCTGCCTTGATGCTTGTAGCATCCTCGAAGTTCAGCGTCAGCGTGCCGTTGTTATAGCTGGTAGAACTGAGTGTTTTTACCGTAGCCCCTGCAAGTGGCGTATTCTTGAAGTTGTCAACATTGAAAGGCAGACAGAGCGTATTCCAGTCGCCGTCGCAGTAAATGGTACGCCCTTGAAGCAATACGGTTGCCATCTTACCATTATTTCCTTCTATCTTCGTTGTATTGTCTTGGTCGTTGGCTAATAGTATGATGGTACTAGCATCCTGATTGACGGCTTCCCCATGTTGAGGGGGATATGGTAGGTAAGTGTATCCCACAAAGACGGGAGCAAGTCCTTCACTCTCCATATTCTTTGTGAAATTGAAAATATATCCGGATTTGTCAACTTTAATAAAAGCAGCCTCTCCTGGAGCTAGTTTCACAGCCTTCTGATACTCTTCGTACATGGTTCCGTCTGCTTTCAATTTGAGGTATAAGGCATTCTGGAAGTGGCCATCATCAGAGAAATAAGAAAGGTAGCTGTTACAAGGAAATCTATTAGATACCAGGAACCAGCCATTAAAGGTAGCAGTGGATGTCTCATTATAAGTGACAGTCGTGCGAACACCTGAGAAACTCTCCATCATTGACTTTAATGTTGTGCCCGTAAACGATAATGTCTTGTCCTCTTTAGAAGCATAAAGATATCCTCTTCCGAATCTTAATATAGACGTCGTGACGGGAAGACTGATGGTAGTGGCGTAGCAAAACTCTCTCCATTCTTCTTCCTTTGATGCGTCAAAGTAATACAAGTCATATTCTGAACCAGAAGCCAGATTGTTATTTGTTGTTCCATGCAGATTCGTTGTTTCGCTTAGTGGTGTACCGATAAGGTAGTTCCTGCCAGCGGTGATATTTTTTTCTATGGTGACCGTCAGTCCATCGGTTTCGGTTTTGATTTGTCCGCCATCTTTCATGGTGATGGAACCTCCGTCAAGTTCAATAAACTTAGCTGTAGCCTCCACGCCGTCTGGGATGATGACGTCGGCTTGGATAATGGCCTTCTCTTTTTCTGTAGGAATGCCGTTTGGTATCCAGTTGTCAGCATTGTCCCAGTTGCCGGCTGTGACGAAAACTCTTTCATTTTCATTAGATGTAGTGAAGGTTGCTATTTCTGTTTGGGTGTTATCTTCACCTTCCTTGATACCGATAATCTGGTACTCGTATTGGGTGCCCTTCTCCAGTCCCGTGATTTCAACAGACATCTCCGTGGTGGGAACAGTTGTCCAATCCCCAGATTTTTCAGCTTTCCTGTATCTCACCTCGTAGCTGTCTCTGTGGGCTATCCAACTGATTTTTACTGAGGTACTTCTAGGCGATACCTTTACGTACTTGGGTATTATAATCTCAAGTTTTGTCACAGTCAGGTCAAACAAATTTTTAGGCTTGCCGTACTTGTCAGCTTGCATCATAATTATCATGTTCGGACAGCTGCTGGTGACTGTGGAGATGGTAGTTTCGGTGTCGTTTCTGTTGAAACTGTAGGAAAGCAGTCTCGGACTACTTGTGTCGCTGCCATCATATACAGTCAGATAACCGCGACTCAATTGTAAAATACTGCCTGATAGCTGGAACTCATAACCAGTTGATGCATTCAAGAAAAGTTCGGCGTAATCATGGTTGTCGCCTTCATGTACCTTGAATGATTTAACGTTGTCGGGGATATTGAAGGTATTACCGTATGAATCACCGTATGAATTAGGAAGGTTAATGACGAGTCCTTCCTCAGCTGTCAGGTTGTTGGTAAATGTGGGAACAACAGTTAATTTCGTGTTGTGTGTCATAGGCGGCATCGTGAAGGTGGCGGTGTTTTTACCCGTGTACCATAGCATATCCGTAATGTCCACCGCGCAATTCATGTCGTCCAATACACTGATGCTTTTAAGCAAATAGCCATTTTCTGTATCGGGCGCAGCTGTTAGCGTAACAGTATCGCCAAGTTTGGCCGAAGTAGGATCGGCGGTGACGTTTCCACCCGAAGAAGGAGTGATGTCTATCTCACACAACTCATTTGGATCAATTACCTTTACGGTCAGATCCCAGCCGTTGTCGGTATTCCACTTGCTCGACTTAAAACCGATTGTTACATTTTGGCCAGTGCTACAAACAGCACAGTTTGCAGAGCTATTTTCATCCAGCAATTTTGTGCCAGAAGCATCGTCGCCGTCGTAGATTGTTAGTATGTCATCGTGATATATATCTGTGCTGCCCGATATGTATAATATGTGGTCTTCTGGAGCTGTCAGAGTGAGCATGCCATTGCAATCGTTGCTGTAATTACCACCTGAGGTGTTTTCTTCATTATAGCCTGTACCGCCTTTTCCTCCGTTGTCGTAAAGTTTGAAAACGAACACATCATCTGGGATGACGACGGATGCATTACCTGTTGCGGGCATGTTGATATAAAGTTCATCATCAGCCGGTGTGACAGGTGTGAATGTCGGTGTAATGGTGATGTCGGAGGCTGGCATCTTGAACTTAGTTATTACCGTAGCAAAGTCGGTTTTAGAACCACTCAAAACATCAAAAGTATAACCATCTTCTTCTGATATAACGAGGTTGTTGGCTATTTGGTTATTGGCAGGTTTCACTGTCACCGTAACAATCTCATTCACTTTGGCCTCGGACTTGTCTGTAGTTACGATGCAACCTTCAGGGAGGGTGCTCATGTTGATACCGAACAGCGTGTTGGGGGCGATGATTGTCACAGTCAGGTCAAGTCCTGAGTAATTATCGTGTTCGTCGGACTCGAATGTGAGCGTCATGTTTTGACCGGTACTATAGACGTTGGGGATAGGAGTAAATGAGTTTTTGTTCTCGGAGTTATATGTTATGCTGGTACTCACGTGGTCGAGTAACATCGGACAACTGCTGTCGTTGCCGTCATATACGGTCAGAAAATCATGATACTTTTCCATTGCGGCACTGCCCGATAACTTGAGCACATAGCCCTCGGGGGCAGTCAATGTTAGCGAACCGTTGCAGTTGTAACTGTATTCGCCACCTATTATCTTGTTAGTGTATGGGTCTGTGTCTCCCTTTCCGCCGTCGTCATACACCTTGAATGACTTCACACAATTGGGGATGCTCACGCTTTCTTTTCCTGTTGCGGGCATGCTGACGAAGATATCATCAGCGGCTGTCGGGTGCTCAATAAATGTTGGGGTGATGGTGACGGCGCTACCAGGCATCTGGAACGTGAAGGTATTGCAGAATGAATGAATTCTGTTGTAGACAGGAACGGGAGCGTTGTTGGCATCCACTATACTGATATCCTTGAGCATATAGTTCTCGCCAGGCTTTGCTGTCACCGTAACAATCTCATTCACTTTTGCCTCGGGCTTGTCAGTCGTTACAATGCAGCCTTCAGGGAGGGTGCCCATATTGATACCGAACAGCGTGCTGGGGTTGATGATTGTCACAGTCAGGTTCAGTCCGGAATAGTTGTTGTAATCGTCCGATGTAAAACAAATCATCATAGACTGATTAGTACTACATACGGTGGTGATGTCCGTGTTTATGCCTATCTTGCTACTATGCACATCGTCAAGCAGTTTCGTGGCTGTATTATTATTGCCGTCATAGACTGTCAATACGTCGTCAAATCCATCGGTTGTGATATCACCGGAGAGTTGGAGCACATAGCCTGCAGGGGCTGTTAGGAGAAGTTCGCCATTGCTGTTGTTGCTGTATTTTCCGTTTGCACCGCCGTCGCTATAAACCTTGAATGACTGTACACCTTCGGGTATGTCAAGAGTCGATGAACCCGTTGCAGGCATATTAATAAAGAGACCTGCTGCTGCAGTCCATGTATTGGAGAACGTTGGAGTGACTGTTACGTCCTTTCTTGGCATGGTAAAGGTGGAGGTGACAGTTCTGTCGAATGAACTGCTCCAGTCGCTGACAGCTATGGTGTTGTTGTAGGCATCCACTACACTGATATTTTTTAGCCAATAGTTTGCCGATGGTTTTGCGGTCAGCGTGATGTCCTCGTTATACTGGGCTTCGGTGGGATCGGCTGTGACAGTTCCGCCCTCGGTATCTGAGATGTTTATTTTGAGTGATTCATTTGGATTTATAAGTGACACTGTCAAGTTCAGACCGGAATTTACAGAATAAGAGCTGCTGCCGAAATAGAGCGTCATGTACCGGTCTGTGCTATAGACGGTTTTGATGTTCTTCCCAGACGAGTTGTACTCGGCATCAAGCAGTTTCGCACTTGTGTTATTGTTACCATCATAGACGGTTAGTTCATCCCATTGATTTGTGGTGATGCTACCTTTGAGTTCTAGGATGTAGCCTTCGGGGGCTGTCAGGGTGAGTGTGCCGTTACAATCATTACTATAGTTGCCGTTTTCACCGCCGTCGTCATACACCTTGAACGACTGTACACCAGAGGGGATGATGGCTTTCTTGTTGCCCGTCATGGGCATGTTAATGAAGAGACCGTCATCGGCAGTCCTTGCGGTTGTGAATGTGGGGGTGACGGTAACATTCGAACTGGGCATCTGGAAGGTAGCCGTGTTGCTTGTGAACCATGTTCCGCCCTCAACTTCTATGTCATCATTGATGCTACTTGTCACCTTGATATTATCGAGCATGTAGCCGTGCTCCGTATCGGGCGTTGCAGTCAGTGTGACGTTTTCATGCGTTGCAGCAGAGGCTTTGTCTGTGATTATGGTTCCTCCTGTGGTGGCGGAGGGTAGGGTGACACCGAATAATTCGCTTGGGTTGATGATTGACACGGTCAGGTCAAGTCCAGCATAGTTATTGATATTATTCGACTCGAAGAAAATGGTCATGCTTCGCCCCGTACTGGTAACTGTGGTGATAGCCGTCTCTGTTCCCTTATTGGTGCAGAAAACCTTATCGAGCAGTTTCGTACTTGTGTTATTGCTGCCATCATAAACGGTTAATTCATCAAAATTCTCTGTGGTGATGCTACCAGAGAGCTGGAGAATATAGCCATCAGGGGCGGTCAAGACTAGGGTGCTACTACAAAAGTTACTGTAGTTGCTGTTCTTGCCGCCATCGTCATAGACTTTGAACGACTGAACGCCCACGGGGATGGTAGCGTTCTTGGCACCTACTCTCGGCATATTAATGTGGAGACCGCTGTTGGCAGTCTTAGAGGTTGTGAATATCGGAGTAACGCTAACGGAAGAATTGGGCATCTGGAAGGTGGCAATGTTACTGGTGAACCACGTACCACCTTCGATTTCTACTTCATTATTGCTTTCGTCCGTTACATTTATTACATCAAGCATATAGCCATCTGCGGTATCGGGTGTGGCAGTCACTGTGATACTGGTGCCGGCTATAGCCGAGGTGGCGCTGGCTTTGACAGTACCGCCAGTAGCAGTGTTCAGCGTAATGTCTTTGGGCGCATCGGTTTTGATTAGTGTTATGGTCAAGTCAAGCCCTTCGTAGTTATATGAATCGTCCGTCTTGAAGCAGAGCGTCATACTTTGCCCAGAACTGAAGACGTTGCTTATGATAGCAGGGTCGTCGGGGCCGAGACTACACACGGCGTCGAGTAATTTTGTCCCACTGGCTTCGTTGTTGTCATAAACGGTTAGTACGTCTTCTTTTTTACCATCATCATACCCAGTCTTGACTGTGCCAGACATCTGAAGTATATAGCCTTCGGGAGCTGTCAGGGTGAGTGTTCCATCGCAGTCGTTTCTATAGTTGCCGCCTGTAGTGTTGTTATCGCAGTAGCCAGTACCACCTTCACCGCCGTCGTCATACACCTTGAATGACTGTACTCCAGAGGGAATGGTGACATTGACGATACCTGATACGGGCATGTTGATATAGAGACCGCCTTCGGCTGTCCATGTGTTGGTGTATGTAGGGGTAACCGTGGCAGTGCTACCAGGCATCAGGAATGTGGCAGTGTTAGTGCCAGTGTACCAGAGCATATCCGTTACAGTTACGTCTTTCCCATTAACATCTGCCACGCTGAGATTGTTAAGCAGATAGCCGTTATTTGGTGTAGAAGACAATGCAACCATCTGGTTGTATATGGCTGAGGTAGGGCTGGCAGAGACCGTTCCGCCATCGGTTGTGGGAATAGTGATGCTGTGCTGCGCATTAGGGTTAATTAGCATTACGGTTAAGTCGATACCGTCACAGCTCCTGTCGTAATTCGATGAAAAATAGAGTGTTAAGTTCCTGCCTGTGCTGACGACTGTGGGAATGCTTTCCCAAAAATCTCCGTAGTTACCTGTCATTGCATCTATCAGGTATTTCGTATTGTCTTTTTGGTCACCGTCATAGACGCTAAGATTGTCTGGTTTTACTACCCTGATGGCACCAGCCAACTGAAGTATATAGCCTTCTGGTGCAGTCAGGGTGAGTGTGCCGTCACAATCATTACTATAGTTGCCACCGGTGGTCTCAGCAAGACTATAACCTGTGCCGCCTTTGCCGCCGTCATCATACACCTTGAAAGAGGTGATGGTAGCATCGTTAAGCGTTAGTGTGTTTGTGCCAGTTGTCGGCATGTTCACGTAGTGTCGCCCGGGTGTACCTTCTGCAAAGTCATCATCTACAGAGAGACTCACAGGAATTGGATTATTATCTGCCCATAGGTTGGTGGGAACAATAATCGTTAGCAACATTACGCTCAGCATCACGGCTGTGCGCTTGATAAAATCACAGAAGATATTGATGTGTTTCATAGGTCTAATACCTTAATGCTTTTTCTTTTATTGTTTCTTGGTTTTCTTCCCTTTAGCCTTATTCTCTATCATCTTTATTGATTCCAAATAAGCCTGCTCTACGGGGGAGAGTGTCTTTACCTGATAT